>DATCIV010000161.1:0-4854 GCA_036507575.1 Candidatus Bipolaricaulota bacterium
CTGCTTTCGCAGGGATGACAGAACTATTGCACCCGTTTGGTTGGGGAAACGTCAGTTTGTTTCCAGAAGTAAGTTATCGATCAACCGCGTGGAGCCGATGTAAACGGCCAAGCTCAACAACGCCTTTGAAACGGGGCCTTGAAGTTCTTTCAGTGTCTGAGGATCGGCGGCGCTGACGTAGTCCAGGCGAGCTAAGGGCTCCTTTTTAATTACTGCCTTCATCGCATGGCACAATGCCTCGGCGTCGCGGACGCCTTGCTTCCATTGCGCCTGAGCGGCTTGGAGGGCGCGGTAGAGCACGGTTGCCGCTTGGCGCTGGGCGGGGTTCAGGTAGGCGTTTCGCGTGCTCATGGCCAAGCCGTCGGGCTCGCGCACGGTGGGGCAAACCACGATCTGCACGTTGAAGTTAAGGTCCAAAACCATGCGCTGAAGCACGACCATCTGCTGTGCGTCCTTCTGCCCGAAGTAGGCGCGCGTGGGCTGAAACACATTCAGAATTTTAGCCACTACCGTGGTCACGCCGCGAAAGTGCGTGGGTCGAGAAGCGCCCTCCAAGAGTGTGGTCACCTCTTCTACGACCACGTACGTTTGAAAGCCGGGTGGGTAAACCTCTGCTACAGAAGGCGCCCATACCAAGTCCACCCCTTCCGCCTCCAACAGCTCCAGATCGCGCTTGCGGCTGCTGGGGTATTTTGCCAAATCCTCTTGGGGAGCAAACTGGGTAGGGTTCAAGAACAGGCTGACTCCAACATGGTCGTTTTCCGCCTTGGCCCGGCGCACCAGCGATAGATGCCCTTCATGCAGGCCACCCAGCGTGGGCGCCAGGCCCCAGCTCAAGCGCGGGTCCTGCCAGCGGATGCGGCGCACGTCAGAAACGGACTCAACGACGTTCAAAGCATAATCCTCTGCGACGTCGTCTCGGTGGCGGCCGTCATTAGTTGAAGCAGGAAAGCGTTGACCGGCGTGGGCACGCCCAGCGCCTGACCTTCCCTGACCACGGCCCCGCACATGGCGTTGATCTCGGTCTCGACCCCGCGCAGCGCGTCCTGCAACATCGAAGAACGATTGCGCGCGGTTTTACGGGCCACCTCCTGCGCCCAGACGGCGGCGTCGGCGAAGGGGAGCTTTACACCTTTGGCTTTCGCAACTGCCCCTACTTCCTGCGCGGCTGATTGCAACAACAGACGGGCTGCCGGAGACTCCAACAGCGCGCCGTTGTGCACCCTGAGTAGGGCCGTCAGCGGGTTGATGGCGACGTTTGCCGCCAGCTTGCCCCACTGCAAGCTGGTTAAGTCTTCAATGATCTCCGTGGCGAACCCGGCTTTCTCAAACAGCGCTTTCACCTGGCGCAGATGGGGATGATCGCCGCGCCGCGCCAGGTGCGTGGGGCCGCCCCCGGCGTAGCGCAACAAGCCCGGCTCTTTCAAGTAAGCGCCCTGCGAGGTCACCCCTTGCGTGCAGCGCGCGGCGTCCAGGCGCTGATCCAGCACCTCCAGGTTGCCGAGCCCGTTTTGCAGCGTGATGGCCAGCCCGTCTGGCTTGAGCACCTGAGCCGCATCCTGGCAGGCGAGCGCGGTTTTTGGCGATTTGGTCAGGATCAGGGCCACGTCCGCCTGCCCCACGGATTTCAGATCGGCAGTGGCTTGCAACTGGACGCGTTCTTCTCTGCCGTCGGGGTGGATCAGGTGCAGCCCCTGTTGCTGGAGCGCTTGTCGCTGCGGGGGCCATTTTCCAACCAGAATCACGTCGGCGTGGGGGCTCAAGCGTGCGCCGAACAGGCACCCCATCGCGCCGATGCCGAAGATGGCGATCTTCATTTCAAGAGCTCAGATACTGCCGGCGTAGCGTATCCCACACCTCGTCCGAGAGGGTGAAGCTGTTTTTGTCGCCGGGAAAGGCGCGTGCGCGCACTTCGTCCCGAAAGCTGGTGAATGCCTGTGTCATCACCTGGGCAAGCTCGGCGTAGCGCTTGGCGTGTTTGGGCCTGACCTCGGCCGACATGCCCAGCAGATCGGGGGTGACCAACACCTGGCCGTCGCAGTCCACGCCGGCCCCGATCCCGATGGTCGGGATGCTCACCAGCTTGGAGATCAGCCCGGCCAGGCGCGCGGGCACGGTTTCGAGCACCATACTGAAGGCGCCTGCGGCCTCGACGGCCTTGGCATCCTCGATCAGCCGCTGCGCGGCCTCCAGTGTTTTTCCTTGAACCTTGAAGCGGCCAAGCGCGCTCAAGTGCTGCGGCAGCAGGCCGATGTGGCCCATCACGGCGATGCCGGTGTCCACCAAGGCTCGGATGGTAGGCGCCATCTCCCTACCGCCTTCTATTTTGACCGCGTCCGCTCCGCCTTGCGCCAGGAAGCGGGCGGCGTTGCGCTTGGCTTCCTCCGTGTTCAACTGATAGCTCATGAAGGGCATGTCGCCCACCACCAGCGCGCGCTTGACCCCGCGGCGCACGGCTTGACAGTGCAGGATCATCATGTCCATGGTCACGGGCAAGGTGCTTTCGAAGCCGTGGACCACCATGCCCGCCGAGTCGCCGACGAGCACCAGGTCGGCGCCGCTTTCGTCGATCAGTTTTGCAGTCAAAGCGTCGTACGCGGTGAGCATGACGATGGGCTCGCCGCGCTCTTTCATCGTGCGGATGTGCTCCAGATTGACCTTTTCCGGGGTCATGATCCTCCCCTTTCTGCGCCTTGATCATAGCCCGCGGGGCTGCGGTTTTCACCCGGAATCGAACACCCGAACCTTGTAATGAAAAACCCCTCCGCGCGAGGCGGAGGGGTTTGCAAGTCTCAAGTCTTACCACCGGTGAAGAATCAGACGTTCCAGACGTTGAACGTCCACACGTGATCGCTCACCTGCTGGCAGGGGCCAACGAAGATATCCCGGTCCCAGGCATGCTTGCGCGTCATGCTCTCCTGGCTCATGTGGCATGCGGCGGAGGAACGGAAGCGTTCCTTGTCCACCCGGATGGCCATGAAGGAGGACATGCGCGTGTGCTCTTTCTTGATCACGATGATGGGCTTGATCACAATGACGGGATAGAGGTGACCGTAGTGCTCGTCCATCTTTTCGTGATCCATCGAGGGTTGGTGCCCATCCATGGGCATGTCCATCGGCTTGCCCATATCCATATCGTGACCGTGGTCCATGGGCTTACCCATGTCCATGGGGTGCATCGGGTAGCCGTAGCCCGTCATCGCGTGCAGCCTCTGCACCTGCAGGTCCAGCAGGTGGAGCGAGAGGTTCAGCTGCAAGTCAAACAGGGCGTCTTGATCGGCAAACGGGATCTGCTGCATGTGCTTGACCCCTTTGAGCAGCCACATCGTCCTCTCCACATTCAACTGGTGCAGCATGCCCGGATGATGTTTGAGGTAAAACACCGCCTCCATCATCTGATGCGCCTCTTCCTTGGGCATGTAATGCTCGTAGATCATGGGTTGATAGGGATGCGCACCGGCAAGCGCCAAGGGCGCAAGCACCCCTCCCAGAAACACCGTTAAAACCACCATCCAGCCGATTCTCATGCTTCCCCCTTAGTTTGTTTTGGAATTCCCCGTAAGGGTAACGTGGATTACACCCACAACCAAGTCTTGTAAATCACACTCGATCCCCATTCACGGAAAAAGAACCCGCGTACAGCAACCCGCACGTCCATCCCCCGCGACCCATGGCAACGTGTCGGAATTCATGCCTTGACCCTCAGACAGGCGGGCTGGCTTGCGCTGGCTTGGCCCATTAGCGTGATAGGCGAAAGGAAGACGATGGATCTGAAAAACGGGCGCATCGGGGTGCTGATGGGAGGCTGGAGCGGGGAACGGGAAGTCTCCCTGCGCTCCGGCCGGAACGTGTACGACGCGTTGCTTGCCAAAGGCTATCGCGCTCACGCGTTGTCCGTGGCCGATCCGGACGAGCTGCTGGAGTTGCTGACCCACGTGGATGGGGCGTTCAATTGCCTGCACGGCGGGATGGGCGAGGACGGCACGCTCCAGGCGTTGCTGGAGGTGCTCGCCATGCCCTACACCGGGTCGGGCATGCTGGCCTGCGCGCTGGCCATGGACAAGCTGCGCTCCAAACAAGCGTTCCAGCACGCCGGGCTTTCCGTGCCGGCCTTCGTAGAGGGGATCGCGCGCGACGCGGCAGACTTCAAGATACGGGCCGAGCAGGCCATTGTCGCGCTGGGATTGCCCCTGGTGGTCAAACCATTGAGGGAAGGGTCAAGCCTGGGAGTGCACATCGTGGAGAGGGCTGAGCAGATCGAAGCTGCGTGCGCGGCGGTGGCGGCGGACTACGGCCCCTATTTCCTGGAAAAATACATCCCGGGCAAGGAGCTTACGGTGGGCGTCGTGCACGTGGATGGGCAGGCGCGAGCCATGCCCGTGCTGGAGCTTCGCACTCGGCGGATGTTTTACGACTATGCAGCCAAGTACACGCCCGGGCTGACCGATTTTCTCGTGCCCGCGCCCCTGGACGGCGCCACGACCGAGCGCGTGCAAACCGCCGCGCTCAAGGCCCATCAGGCGTTGGGCTGCTGGGGCTACTCGCGCGTGGATTTAAGGTTAACCGAAGCAGGAGGGGCGTTCGTGCTGGAGGTCAACACCTCGCCGGGCATGACGGACACTTCAGACCTGCCGCAGGTGGCGGCTGCTGCGGGCATTTCCTTCGCAGAACTGGTCGAGCACATGTGGCGCTCCGCACTCAAACCCAGTTCAAACCCGCGCCAGCTGGTCCGCTGATCTGGGATGGTCGCAAAAAGGGCCCTGCCCAGCCCTTTTCGCTAAGCGTCACCCATCGCGGATGGAGCTTCAGGCTGCGCCGGGTTTTTTGCGCTCTTCGCGCTTGACGAAGTCGAGC
>DATCIV010000162.1:0-3923 GCA_036507575.1 Candidatus Bipolaricaulota bacterium
ATTCCTTGGGGGACAGCTCGATGCGCTGCCCGCGACAGGACACTTCCTTGCGCGCGTCGTCGATGGTCAGCAAACCCAGCTTGATCTTGCCCTCGGCCTGCAGCGGCGCAGCCCGGCGCATCACGGCCTGGATGCGGGCGTCCACCTCGCGCAGCTTGAAGGGCTTTACGATGTAGTCGTCCACGCCGCCGCTCAGAGCGCGCACCACGTCGTCGGTGGCGTCCTTGGCAGTGACCATGAGCACGGGGATGCGGCTGCGGGCGCGGATCACGTCCAGTACCTCCCAGCCGTCCATGCCCGGCATCATCACGTCCAACAGCACCACGTCAGGCGGATCGGCCTGGAAGCTTTTCAAGGCTGCGTGCCCGTCGGCCGCGGTCTGCACCGCGTAGCCTTTCGCGCTCAGAAAACTCTCAAGCACGTCGCGGGCGGTTTCATCGTCGTCAACGACCAGCACCTTCACGGCTGCACCTCCTTACCCCCCTCCCTGGGCAGGCGCACGGTGAAACGGCTTCCGTGACCCAGGGCGCTCTCCAGCGACACGAGACCGCCGTGCATCTCAGTGTAGCGCTTGACGATGGCCAGCCCCAGCCCAAGGCCCCTGGAGGCGCGTTTGTCGACGGACTCCAGTTGGGCAAATGGCTCGAACACCTTGGCCTGATCCTTGGGGGCGATGCCGGGTCCCCGGTCTCGGACTTCAAAGCAGACCTCGTCATCGTGCACGTGAACGGACAGCTCGATGGGCCCGCGTTCGCTGTGCTGGACCGCGTTGTGCAGCAGGTTGAGCAGGATCTGTTTGAGCTTGGTGCGATCCGCCGACAGGGTGAGCGCGGGGACATTGGCTTTCACCATCAACCCCTTGGCTGCGGCCAAAGGCTGGATGGAGCCGATGGCCTCCTGGACCACGGCGGCGGCATCCACCGGCTCGCAGCGCAGCCGCTCCTGGCCCATCTCCAGCTTGGCAAAGCGCAGGGTGGACTCCACCAGCGCAAGCAAGTGCTCGGCGGCCGAGCGCAGGGCGCGCAGCTGCTGTTCCTGCTTTTCGGTGAGCGGACCGCCGATGCGCTCTTCCAGCAGCTCGGCGTAACCCATCAGCCCGTGCAGCGGCGTGCGCAGCTCGTGGCCGATGACGGTGAGGAATTCGGACTTGGCCCGGCTGTCGTGCTCCAGTTGCTCCTGCATCGCGGCGATGGAATCCGCCATGGCGTTGAACTCGCGGGCGAGTTCGTCCAGCTCGTTCCAGTGGGGCGAGTGCGCGCGCTCGGAAAACCGCCCCTGCCCGAAACGGCGCACGGAGGCGCGCAGCCGGTCCAGAGGGGTGAGGATGAGCCGGTACAGGCCAAAGGCCACGCCCGTTCCCAGCAGCGCCATGATGCCGGCCGCCGCAGCCAGGATGGCGAGCTCCTTGCGCAGCTCTTGCTGCACGTACTCAAGGGAGATTCCCAACCGCACGTAGCTGTCCTGTGCGGCGTCCTGCGGGCGGCCCAGCAGCGCGCGGGTCACGTCCAGATAGGGTGTGCCCTCAAATGTGTTTCGCTGCAGGCGCACGTCGGCAGGCACCCGCCCCAACGGCAGGTCGAAGGCGTGCGGGTTTTCCTCGGCGGCCATGAGGCCCTCGACCACGATCTGCACGTACAGCACGCTCTCGTCCACCAGCCCCTTGACCATGGCGTTCAAGCCCACGCCCCCTTGCAGGAACGCCGCGTAGAACGCCTCTTGCGCGATGTGCTCGGTCAGCGCCACCGCGCGATCCTGAAACTGCTCCTCCAGCTCGAAGACCAGGCGGTAGGCCGCAATGCCGCCGAAGATCAGGGACTGCACCACCACCAGGCTGATCAAGGCCAGCAGGAACGTCCACTTCAAGCTGTGCGCGCGCATGGGTCGAGTATAACCCCGCAATCCCCCCGACCTCCCTTTTGACAGGGGAGAGCGGGGGGATTGGGTCAGTGAAGCAAGCTGTTTTCGTTGCTGGAGTTCACTTATTGGATCTCGATGCGGCACACCTGCCCCTGATTGTTGACCCGCAGCTCGACTTGCCGGCCTACGTAATTGCCCAAACTCTCCAGGGGTTCATAGCGATCCGGGCCGGCGTTCTGCAGTTGAACGTAAGTGTTGGCCGTCAGCGCGTAGGTTTGCCCTGCCACCGCGATCGTCATCGTCCCCAGGTTCACGGCCTCCAGCGTCCCCGTCGCGGTGGTGCAGGCGCCGCGGAAATCATCGTCTGAATCGGATTCGATCTCCACGCGCACGGCTGCGCCCTGGGCATCGAGCTTGACCTCGACGGCCATGCCGATGTACGCAGACAGGTTGGCAAGCGCTTCAAAGCGATCCGGCCCCGGCTGGTCCACCTTGACGAAGGCGTCCGCGCGCAGCGGCACGATCTGCCCGGCCACGGTCACGACCATGGCGTTCAAGTCCACGGCCTCCAGCGTGCCCTTCAGCGACCTCAAATCCTCGTCAGATGGACCCCTGCCGCCGGCGCTGTTGCCCGCGAGCTTGATCTCGATGGTCTGGATCAGGCCCTGGTTGTCCAACTTGGCCTCGACGTAGCTGCCCAGGTAATTGGACAACTTGACCACGGGCTCGAACAGGTCTTCGGCGTTCTGGCGATCCACCTTGATCGAGACGGTGGGGCTCAAGGCCGCCGTGCGGTTGCCGATCGTGACCGTCAGGGCGCTCAGGTTCACCGCGTTCAAGATGCCCTGAAGCTCGAGGTCGAAGGCGTTGCCGCGCCGTCCCGGCCCGTCCTCGTCCGCCTGAACGGTCCAGCTCAGCGCGCCGACCAGCAGGGCCAGCCCCAACACGAGGAATTTCACGTATTTGTGCGTCATGGTGTGCTCCTTATGGTGTCCAAGATGGGTTCATGGTGGCGCAATGCGGGTGACAAACCCATGGCAGCGCTTCGAAAATCTCTGGAAATTTCGGTGAAACTTCGGTGAAACAGGGGGGGTGTTGAAACTTGCCAGCAGTCAGAACTCCAGCGACAGCACGGGCAGGTCCAGGCCCCAGGGGAGTTTTTATGCCGCACCTGATAACATTGAACTGTGATGGAGTATGCCAAACGAGGAAATCATTAAGGCGTTGTTGCAACTTGCAGATGAGCGGTTGAAGACCGGCAAGCGCGATTTGCGGGCTCAAGCCTATCGCGATGCCGCTACTCGCGCCTACTACGCCATGTTTCATGCCACAAGCGCTTTGCTCAACGCCATGGAGCTCCAATTCAAGTCACATAAAGGGACAGTCGGCTTGTTTGGAGAGCACGTTGTCAAGGCGGGCCTTGTAGAAGAAGAATACGGGCGGATGCTCAATAAGAGCTTGGACCTTCGCGAGACAGCCGACTATAAGGTGACCAAAGAGGTCACCGTGAAAGAAGCGCGCGATGCGGTGGCCAGCGCTGAAAAGTTCGTTTCGAGAATCAAGGAGCTGTTGAAATCAAAGCACGGAATAGGCGGATAATATGAGCATCTACAAGAAGGCTCTGCGGACTTTCGTGACGCAGGTTGAAAAAGAGATGGGCAGGGACGTTGAAGCGCTGATTGTCTACGGCTCTGTTGCAAGGGATGAAGCTACGGAAGAGAGCGACATAGACCTTGTGGTGGTGCTCAAAAGGCACAACCCCGAAATCGCCAGCCGCATTGAGCAAATCAGGGACAGCGTGGTGTTCGATTTCGGCAAAGCCATCACTTTGGACTTTGAAACCTATGCGAGTTTGGCCAAGATGGTGCAATGCGGCGACCCATTTGCCTACAATGTTTTATCCGACGGCAAGCCCCTGTTGGATCACAATGGCTGCTTCCCAAAACTGCGCACAGAAAGGGTCAAGGTCCATCGGGCTTGATTGATGCTGTTTCAGCAATTCAGAAGCTGGTATCTGGGACAAAACCGTGAGGCGATCATTCCTATTCCTGTTGCTTCTAGTAACA
>DATCIV010000163.1:0-5280 GCA_036507575.1 Candidatus Bipolaricaulota bacterium
CGAGCTGCGCTTTCAAGCCGTCCCGCTCGACGCCGACGGCGCTCGACTGCTGCTGCGCTTGGGTATAGCTTCCCATGAGTTGGTCGTACGTCTGCTGCGGGACGCCCGAGGGTTTTAGCAAAAACGCCACCACGCCCCCCAGTACCAACAAACCGATGGATGCGCCGATGGCGATGGATCGCCTGATCTGGATCTCCATGTTCCTCCCTTCAAAGGCCCACGGATACTGTATCTTGCGGCGTCGGATTTCGCCAGCCGAAGCGCGCTAACGTGAGGGAGGATGCTTGGGGCGGCTGATCAGGCTGCTGGACTCCAGCAGCAATCCGGCGAAGAAGGAGGCCGCCTGCGTGAGGTGGCGCATGCCCTTGATGGTGGAGATGTTCTGGATTTCCTCACGCACGGACTTGATCACCAGGGCGCGCGGGGCTTCGTGCTCGCGCTCCTTCACCCGGCCCAGACGATTGAACGCAAGCAACCCCACCAGGAAAGCGGCCAGGAAGATGAAATGCAGGTGCGAGAAGCTGATCACCGTGAACTCGGTGGCGTTCCAGCGCAAGTGCATGGACAGCGTCTGGCCCAAAAACAGGTTGCCCATGGCCCCGCCCAGGATCGGCGCGATGCCGGCGGCCAGCGAGTTGAACAGGGCGCCGGTGGCAAAATAGGGCGTGGGCTGAGCCTTAGGTGCGAGTTGGAACAGGATGTTGTCGTTGGCCACATCGATGCCGGCGGTGGCGATGCCGTTCATGACGTGGATCAGGGCGATCAGGCTCAGGGTCACCCATTGCTGGTCGTTGACCGTGAACGTCCACAGCAGCAGCGACACCGAGAAGACGGGGGCGCAGATGAAGAGCACGGCCTTGTTGCCGAAGCGGTCGGCCAGGCGGCCCCAGATGTCGAGGAAGGCCAGGTTGGCCAGTTGGCTTGCCAAACTGAACACGATCACCAGCACAAACGGCAGGTGCAGCACGCTCAGCATGTACACGGTGATGAAAGGGATGGCCAGGTTGGTGGCAAAGGCCCAGCTGCCCGAAAATCCGATCAGGCTGCGAAAAGCTTGGTCTTGAAAGGGCCGCGCAAGCGCCCGGCGCATGGAAAACCCTCCCAGCAATTGGGTGGGGTTTTCCGGAATGCGGCCCAAGAAGTAGATGCCGATGATGCCCCCGATGGCGCCCACGCCAAAGAGCAAGGCCAAGGAGTAAAGCGGGCCCTGCGGTTGATTGCCCCAAACGTCCACCATCAGCGCGCCCAGCAGGGACAGGATCATGCCCGCGATGCCGGTGAACAACAAGCGCCTGGAGAACAAGCGCCCGCGTATGCGTTCGGGCAGTATGTCCTTCATCCAGGCGTTCCAGGCAAGGCCTGAAAAGGTGGCCAACACCGAGAAGACGGCCAATCCTCCCATGAGCAGCGACAAGGCAAGCGGCGCGTTCAGCATGACGGCTGCAAGCGCGATGGCCAGCAGCAAAGGCCGTCCGATGAGCGAGCTGATCACGCAAATCCGCCGCCTGCGGCGAAACCGTTCCACCACCCAGACCGCGGGGATGAAGGCGATCTTGGACAGGAAAGGAATGGCCGCGATCAGGCCGATCTGAAACGTGGATGCCCCCAGCGCAAGAGCAAGCCCGGCCAGAAACGGGCCGCCGGTGAGGGTGTCCATGATCTTGGTGAAGATGCCGTCCACGTTGCGATAGAACACGACGTCGCGCAGCACGGAGGGTTGCGGGGTCTTGTCGGGCTTCATGGCATCAGCTCCCCAGGGGCTTTTTCAATCGAAGGGACGCGCTTCATAAGGACCTTGCTTTTTGCTGTCATTCCGGCCAAGCGGTAGCGCGAGCCGGAATCCAGATCTGGTTGAACTTCGCCTGGATTCCCGCTTTCGCGGGAATGACCGGAGAAGCTGCATCAAGCATGGCTTCTCGACGTGACCTTGGCCAGCCAAGTTTGGAAGTGTTTCTGGCGGCGCAGCGACTCGGGCACGCTGGCGTACCCCACGATGCGGTGGCGGCAGGCGGGGGCGCCGCAGTGGCAGTCCATCTCGAAGCCCTCGTGGTCCGTGAACGAGGAGTAATCCACCGTGATCTCCTCGCCGGGCGCGATCGCGCGCAAAGCCACCAAGCGCCGGTTGCCCTGCATCATGGTGTTGGGATCGCAGGAATGGTTGATGTAATCGTCCTCTCCGCCGGAGGGGCTCAAGTAAGCATCGGGCCCGATCTGCAGGGAGTGGACGTACCTCTCTTCATCCCGCTTCACTTCGGCCAGGCTGAGCCGCCGGCCGGTGAACATCAGCACGACCTCGCCCGGGGAGATCTGTCTGCGGGCAAAGACCCCCTGGCCGTTGTGAGCGGTCATCGTCACGTAGACCTTGCGCCGCCAGCGCCGCCACCTTGAAGGGGAGCCCATGATTGCAAGGCAATCTACTTCGCTCGTAGTCCCTTTTCAAGTATTGCTGTAGGGCCGGCTGTGCCGGCCAGTCTTCTCATTTAGCGGCGGCTGGCAGAGCCAGCCCTACAAGATTACCGTGGTGTAGCAGCTTGCCGACCATCATAGCCATTTCTTGCGTTTGAAGTACAGAAGCATCACGCCGGCCACCACGGCCATAAGCCCCAGTGCCGCCGGGTACCCCCAGGCCCAGTTGAGCTCGGGCATGCTCCATGGGCCGCTGTCGGGGTTGAAGTTCATGCCGTAGATCCCGGCGATGAAGGACAGCGGGATGAAGAGGGTGGTGATGATGGTGAGCACCTTGATCACCTCGTTGAGCCGGTGGTTCAGGTTGGACAGGTACACGTCGAGCATGCTGTTCAAGATTTCCCGCAAGCTCTCCAACGCCTCGATGACCTGGATGGTGTGATCGTAGACGTCGCGCAGGTAGATGTGGGTGTTTTCGTGGAAGAGCGGCGATTCTCCGCGACTCAGGCTGCTGATCACCTCGCGCAGCGGCCAGACCGCCTGGCGGATCAGGATCAGCTGGCGTTTGGAGCGGTGGATGCGCTTGAGCGTGTCCCTGTCCGGCTCTTGCGTGACCTCCTCCTCCAGCGCTTCGATCTCCTGCCCCAGCTTCTCCAACACGGCGAAGTAGTGGTCCACCACGCAATCCATCAGGGCATAGGCCAGGTAATCCGGGCCGGAGCTGTGGATGCGCTTGCTGTTGGTGCGGATGCGCTTGCGCACCGGATCGAAGACGTCGCCGATGGTCTCCTGGAAGGAGAGCAGGAAATTGGAGCCCACCACCATGCTCAGCTGCTCGGCTTCCACCGCATGGTCCTGCTCGTTGTACTCGAGCATGCGCAGCGTGAGGAACAGGTAGCGGTCGTGGTCTTCCACCTTGGGGCGTTGCTGGGGGGTGACGATGTCCTCCAACACCAGGGGATGGATGTCGAATTGGGTGCCCAGCGCCTGGACGACGTCCACGTCGTGCAGGCCGTCCACGTTGATCCAGGTGACCGTGGGCTTGTCCTTGAAAACCGTGGCTTCCTTGACGGAGATGATTTTCTCGGTGACCGTCTCGCTGTCGTAGTCTATGAGGGAGATTCTGACCTGCTCCAGCTGGCGCTGACCCGTGTAGATCAGCGAGCCGGGCGATGCGCCTGCGGATTTTCCCTTGCGTTGAGGGAACAGGCGCAGCGCGTTCTTGTTGCGCACTGCAGCGGCCTTGGCCTTCTTCTTGCGCATGATCACTCCAGCATTGCCCCGGCCAGTGCAGCTGCCGGCATCGAGATCTGGTCGGTTTGCAGTGCTCTTTCGATCACACCGCCCCCCAGCAGTCGCTCTTCGTCGAAGAGCACGGCAAGCTGCCCCGGCGTCACGGCGCGTTGCGGCTGTTCGAAACGGATTTGAATGCGCGGTTCATCCAACCGGACAACGCGGGCAGGCAAGCAGGGGCCGCGATAGCGCACCCTGACCTGCACGCTCGTTCCTTCGCCGGGCTGCGCCAACCAGTTCATATCCGCAGCGATGAGCCCTCCAGCGTACAAGTGCGATTCATCGCCCACGATCAGGCGATTGCGCTCCACGTCGAAGCCCACCACGTAGCTGCGCTGCGCGCCGCTGAAGTTCAAGCCGCGCCGCTGGCCGATGGTGTAAAACGGCAGCCCTTCGTGCTGCCCCACGACGTTGCCTTGGGTGTCCACCATGTCGCCTGGCTGGATGCTGCTTGGGGCGTGCGCTTTCAAGAAAGCCCGGTAGTCGCCTCTGGGCAGGAAGCACAGGTCCTGACTCTCCGGCTTGCGCGCCGAGACAAGGCCGTACTCTGAGGCGATCTGCCACACCCGACCCTTGAGCATCCCGCCGACGGGAAATTCGATGCGGGCAAGCTGGTCGGGCAGCAGCCCGTAGAGGAAATACGCTTGATCCTTGAAGGGATCCGCTCCCTTGAGCAGGCGATATTGCCCGTGGCGATGCTCGATGCGGGCGTGGTGGCCGGTGGCAAGCACATCACAACCAAAACGCTCCATCGCCTCCAGCAGCAGCGGAAAGCGCACCAAGCGGTTGCAATGGCCGCAGGGGCTTGGCGTCTGCCCGGCCAGGTAGCTTTCGATGAAGGGGTCCACCACGGCGGCCTTGAAGTCCTGTCCGCAGTCCAGCAGGTGGTGCTCGATGCCCAACTGATGAGCCACGGTGCGCACTTCCAGCGAGCAGCACTCGTTGTAGGGCTCCAGGCGGTTTTCGTAGGACCACAGATTCAGCGTGCAGCCGACCACCTCGTGGCCTTCGTGCTGCACGAGCAGGGCGGCTACCGAACTGTCCACCCCGCCGCTCATGGCGACCAGAACGCGCTTGGTCATGGCAGGCATTATACGTAAAATGCGCTTGGCCCGTAGGGGTGAAGCCTATTGACAGCACAGACGGGGTTGTTACTACGTGCTTTTTAGAAAATCGTTGTCCTCGTTTTTGCCCGCAGGGATTATTCGAGGTATTGACGGCCCTTTCACCCCCGGTACACTAAGGGTGTACTCGTTACGTGCTTCTATACCATTACTGTAGAAATACGAAAAGAAAAGGAGGACTCCTATGGCGCTTAAAAGCGTGCAAGTTCGTCTCACCGAGCAGCAGCTTAAAACCATTGATCAAAAGGTCAAAAAAGGCGACTATCCCAGCCGCTCTGAAGCCATTCGAGACTACGTGCGACGGGCGGAGCTTTTTGAGTTATTCAACCGCTTCTTTGCCATGATGGAAGAAAAGCCGGTGAGTGAACAAGACCTTGAGCGCGTGCGCCAAAGGGTGTGGGACAAGAAGTACGCTCAGCGCGTCAAGGCAAAAGCATCGTAGGGTTTTCAACCTAAG
>DATCIV010000164.1:0-7003 GCA_036507575.1 Candidatus Bipolaricaulota bacterium
TGCCGCCCATGGTCGCTGCCGCGCCCTTGAGGAAGGTGCGCCTGTTGCTTGCTACGTTCTTCATGTGATATCCTCCTATGGTTAATGGTCTTGTCGTATCCAAACTGCGGCCTGCCTTTTCCTGCGCTCGGTTTCCACCCCCTTGGTCCTTAGGCCACGATCCACTTCAGCCAGGGATAACGGTCTTTGTACGGCCTTAAATACCGATCCAAGCCAAAGGCGTACTCGGGCGTGATCACCAGAAAATTAAGGAACGCGCCGAAATAAACAAAGTAGTAATTGATCCAGCCGAACAAGGGGGGCAGCGTGGCCAGGTAGAAGCCCACCATCATCAGCGCCCCGCCCAACGCGCCCAATCGCACGAACAGCCCCAGCACCATGCTCAAGCCGATGGCGATCGAAGCGCCGATCACCAGGTAAAGGATGACGGGGTTCTCCCAGAATTGCAGGAACACGGGTTCAAGCGGCCCTCGCACCACCGTGGGCAGCATGCCGCCCAGCTTCATCCAGGCCTTCCACCCGCCCTCCAGCAGCAGGCGCGCGGCCAGCGTGAGCATGATGACGCCCAGCGAAATCCTCAACAAAAACAACAGAAAACACGTGTAGAAGGTGGCCGATTGTCCTTTCACCGTTGAAACAATACTCACCGTACTCCTCCTTGAGTGGGCGCCCATTTCAACATCAATATTATACGGCGCCCATCAGCATTACAATATGATTTGAGTCATAAAATGGGCTGACGGCCATCAGGCGCGTTTGCTGCGCTGCGGCTTGCGCGCGGAGGTCTTGAAACCGGACAGCACGTCTTCCAAAGTGGGCGAGCCGATCTCCTGCAGATCGTAGCGCACGCGCACGGCCGGCACCTTGAAGCGGATCAGCCGGCGCAGGTCAATGGGGGTGCCGATGACGACGGCGTCGCATGGGACGAGGCCGATCGTCTTCTCCAGCTCCTTCACCTGTTGCGTTCCGTAGCCCATCGCCGGCAGCAGCCGTTCGACGTGCGGGTATTTCTTGAACGTCTGCGCGATCGAGCCCACCGCATAGGGGCGGGGGTCCACCAGCTCTGCGGCCCCGCACTTACGCGCCATGATCGTGCCGGCGCCGTAGCGCATTTCCCCGTGGGTTACCGTGGGGCCGTCCTCGATCACGAGCACCCGCTTGCCCATCAGCAGCTTGGGATCCTCCACCCGCGTGGGGGAAGCCGCTTCGATGATGTTCAGCTTGGGGTTCAGTTTCAGCAGGTTGTTGCGTAGCCTGAGCACGTCGTCGCCGTCGGCGGTGTCCACCTTGTTGATCACGACCACGTCGGCCAGGTACACGTTCAGGGCGCTGGGGTAATAGGCGGTCTCGTGCCCCACCCGGTGGGGGTCGGCCACCACGATGCTCAAGGTGGGTGTGTAGAACGAGAAGTCGTTGTTGCCCCCGTCCCAGAGCACCACGTCCGACTCGCCTTCGGCCTGGCGCAGGATCCTCTCGTAGTCGACGCCGGCGTACACGACGTTGCCCGCGTTGATGTGGGGTTCGTACTCCTCCCGCTCCTCGATCGTGCAACGGTGCTTGTCCAGGTCCGGCAATGCCGCGAAGCGCTGCACGGCTTGCTTGGCCAGATCCCCGTAGGGCATGGGGTGGCGGATCACGGCCACGCGCTTGCCCCAGCCCTTGAGCAGCTCGGCCACGCGCCGCGTCGTCTGGCTCTTGCCGGAGCCGGTGCGCACCGCGGTGATGGAGACGACGGGCTTTTTCGATTTGAGCATGGTGGCCTTGGGGCTGAGCAGCCAGAAATTGGCGCCTGCGGCCTGGGCGATCGCCGCGTGCTCCATCACGTACTGGTTGGACACGTCGCTGTAGGAGAAGACCACGGCGTCCGCCTCCAGGGTGCGGATCAGGCGGAGCAGGTTCTCCTCTTTTTCGATGGGGATGCCTTTGGGGTAGAGCCGGCCGGCAAGCGCTGCGGGGTAGCGCCTGCCTTCGATGTTGGGGATCTGCGTTGCGGTGAAGGCCACCACTTCATACGCCTGCTGGTCGCGGAAGAAGACGTTGAAGTTGTGGAAGTCGCGGCCCGCGGCTCCCAGGATGATGACGCGTTGCCTTTTCATAAGACCTTCCTTTCGCCTGAATTTATCCAAAAAAACGCGCCCGCGCATCCTACTCGGGTGGGGCAAGCCCAACACTGATGCGGATCATGGGCGCGTCTGCTCAAGGTCATGGGCGCCGGGGTCGCAGTTTGTATAATCGGGCCGCTTCTCGCACACTGAGATCTGAAGGAGGTGCAAGATGCCCAGCAGCGGGTTATCCGTAGGACAGCACCTCATTCTGGAGCGCGCGCACTTGCCTTCGTTGTTTGAGGCCCTCATCCGCAAGCGCTATCAACTGGTCGGCCCCACAGTCAAAGAAGGGGCCATCGTCTACGATCGGCTCAAGAAGGCGGAGGACCTGCCCGCCGGCTGGACCGACGAGCAGGAGGCCGCCAGCTATCGGCTCAAGAAACGGGACGACGCCGCACTGTTCGGCTACGTGGTCGGACCCCATTCCTGGAAAAAATACCTGTTCCCGCCGCAGCTGCTGCTGTGGGGGGCAAAGCGCACCAAGGACGGCTTCAAGCTGACGCAGGCGCAGGAGGAAGTCCCCCCGTATCCCTTCATCGGCGTGCGCGCCTGCGAGCTGCACGCCATCGCCATCCAGGACCGGGTGTTCCTCAAGGACAAATACCAGGACCCCCATTACAAGGCGCGCAGGGACAAAGCCTTCATCGTGGCCGTCAATTGCACCCAGGCCGGCGGCACGTGCTTCTGCGTCTCGATGAAGACCGGGCCCAAGGCCACCGCCGGCTTTGACCTGGCCATGACCGAGGTGCTGGAGGGTCGGGACCATTATTTCGTGGTGCAGATCGGCAGCGCCAAGGGCGCTTCGGTGATGGAAAAGCTGCCCCATAAAACGCCCGACGCAGGCCACCTGCAGGCGGCGCAGGCGCGCGAGCGTAACGCCGCAGGGCAGATGGGCCGAAGCCTGGAAACGGCCGGCATCAAGGAGCTGCTGTATCGCAACTACGGGCACCCGCAGTGGGAGGAGGTGGCCAACCGCTGCCTCAGCTGCGCCAACTGCACGATGGTGTGCCCCACGTGCTTCTGCAGCACGGTGGAGGACGTCACCGACCTGTCGGGCCAGCAGGCGCAGCGCGTGCGCAAGTGGGATTCCTGCTTCACCATGGACCTCTCCTACATCCACGGCGGCAGCGTGCGCGCCTCGCCTCACTCGCGCTACCGGCAGTGGATGACGCACAAGCTGGCCAGCTGGATAGACCAGTTCGGCACCTCGGGCTGCGTGGGCTGCGGGCGCTGCATCACCTGGTGTCCGGTGGGCATTGACATCACGCAGGAAGTTCTGGCCATTCGCCGCAGCGAGCAGTCCGAGACCGCATAAGGAGGCAAGGTGGAGAACGTAGAGCGGTTGTTGACGGAACACCCCTTTTTTCAAGGCCTGGACCCGCGCTACCTGAAGGAGATCGCCGGCTGCGCGCGCGAGCAGACGTTCAAGGCCGGCGAGTTCGTGTTTCGCGAAGGAGAAATGTCGAGTCAGTTTTGGTTGATCCGCCACGGCAAGGTGTCGCTGGAGATCTTCGTGCCGGGTCGCGGCCCGATCACGTTTTCCACCCTGGGGGCGGGGGACGTGATGGGCTGGTCCTGGACCGTGGCTCCGTTCACCAAGCAATACGACGGCCGGGCGCTGGAGCTGATCCGCACCCTGACCTTTGACGCCATGTGCATCCGCACCAAGTGCGATGAGGAGCCCAAGCTGGGCTACGAGCTGTACAAGCGGTTCTCGCAGGTGATCGGCAAGCGGCTGCAGGCCACGCGCATGCAGCTTTTGGATTTCTATGGACACCACGATTAGCATGGACGCTTCAGCCACGACGCTCGACCCCATGCGCCCGCTTCCCTACCGGGTGCGCTCGTGCTCCCGCGAGACGCACGACACCCGCACCCTGGTGCTCGAGCCGCCGCGGGGGCAGTCCCTTGCGTTTGCCCCGGGGCAGTTCAACATGCTCTACGCCTTTGGCGTGGGCGAGGTGCCGATCTCGATCAGCGGCGACCCTCTGGAGCGAAAGGCCCTGGTGCACACCGTGCGCGCCGTGGGCGCGACCAGCCGCGCGATCTGCGGCGCAAAGCCCGGTCAGGTGCTGGGGGTGCGCGGGCCGTTTGGCAGTCCGTGGCCCGTGGAGCAGATCACGGGCCAGGACGTGTTGATCGTCGCCGGCGGCATCGGCCTTGCCCCGCTGCGCCCGGCGATCTACCACCTGCTGGCGCACCGCAGCGAGTACGGCCGCATCGTGCTGATGTACGGCGCCCGCACGCCCCAGGACCTGCTGTATCTGAAGGAGCTGGAACGGTGGCGCAGCCGCTTCGACCTGCAGGTCGAGGTCACGGTGGACAGCGCCAGCGGGAAGGACTGGTTGGGCAACGTCGGGGTGGTCACCACGCTCATCCCCAAAGCGAATGTGGACATCCACCACGCCGCAGCGCTGGTGGTGGGCCCCGAGATCATGATGCGCTTCGCCCTGATCGAACTTGAAAAGCTCGGCATCCCGCGCGAGCGCATGTACGTGTCGATGGAGCGAAACATGAAGTGCGCCATCGGCCACTGCGGCCACTGCCAGTATGGGCCGCACTTCATCTGCAAGGACGGGCCCGTGTTCAGCTACGCGCGGATTCAAGCGCTGTTCAAAACCCGGGAGGTCTGATGCCCAAGGGAAAACCCAAGCTTGCCGTGTGGAAGTTCGCCTCCTGCGACGGCTGCCAGCTGAGCCTGCTGGACTGCGAGGACGAGCTGCTGGACGTGGTGGGGCAGGTGCAGATCGCCCACTTCCTGGAGGCCTCGCGCGCAACGGTGCAAGGGCCGTACGACGTGTCGCTGGTGGAGGGCTCGATCACCACGGCCCACGACGCGCAGCGCATCCAGGAGGTTCGCAGCGTCTCGAAATTCCTGATCACGATCGGCGCCTGCGCCACCGCAGGCGGCATCCAGGCGCTGCGCAACTTCAAGGATGTAAAGGAGTTCACCTCGCTCGTCTACGCCAAACCCGAATACATCCAAACGCTGGCCACCTCCACCGCGATCGCGCAGCACGTCAAGGTGGATTTCGAGCTGCGGGGCTGTCCCATCAACAAGCATCAGCTGCTCGAGGCGCTGAACGCTTTCCTGCACGCGCGCAAGCCCAACATCCCGTCCTACAGCGTCTGCGTGGAATGCAAGCGCCGGGGCACGGTGTGCGTGATGGTGGCCAAGGGGACGCCCTGTCTGGGGCCGGTGACCCAGGCCGGCTGCGGCGCCATCTGCCCGGCCTATGCGCGAGGCTGCTACGGCTGTTTCGGCCCCAAGGAGACGCCCAACGCCGCGTCGCTGACCCGGCAGTGGCAGCACCTCGGGGTGGGCAGCGACGACATCGTCAGGGCGCTGCGCACGTTCAACGCGGGCGCGGACGCCTTCCGCAAGGAGAGTGAACGCCATGAGCAAACCTCGACCTAAGCGCGGTAAGCGCAGCGGCAGTGCCAAGACGCGCACCATCCAGGTGGGCGCGCTTGCCCGCGTGGAGGGCGAGGGCGCCATGCTGGTGAAGATCAAAGGCGACAAGGTAACGGACGTCAAGCTCCAGATCTACGAACCGCCGCGCTTCTTCGAGGCGTTCCTGCGCGGACGCAAGTTTACGGAAGCCCCGGACATCACCGCCCGCATCTGCGGCATCTGCCCCATCGCCTACCAGATGGGCGCCGCGCACGCCATGGAGGACGCCTGCGGCGTGCGCGTCAGCCCGGCCATCCGCGCCCTGCGCCGCCTGATTTACTGCGGGGAGTGGATCGAAAGCCACGTGCTGCACGTGTCCATGCTGCACGCGCCGGACTTCCTGGGCTATCAGGACGCCATCCAAATGGCCCAGCACCATCCTGACCTGGTCAAGATGGCGCTGCGCCTCAAGAGGATCGGCAACGAGTTGATGGAGATCGTGGGCGGCAGGGCCGTGCACCCCATCAACCCCACCGTGGGCGGCTTCTTCAGCGCGCCGAGCAAGGAGCGTTTGAAGGCGTTTGCCGAGGAGCTGAAGTGGGCGCAGGACGCCGCGCTCAAGACCGTGCGCTTCACCTCCACGCTGGACTTTCCGGACTTCGAACAGGACTACGAATACGTGGCGCTGTCGCACCCCGATGAATACGCCATCACCGAGGGGCGGCTCGTGTCGAACAAGGGAATCGACATCGCGCTGCGCCAGTTCGACGACACCTTCGTCGAGGAGCACGTGGCGCACTCCACCTCGCTGCACGCCACGGTCAAGGGGCGCGGGGCGTACCACACCGGGCCGCTTGCGCGCTACACGCTCAATTACGATCGTCTCTCCCCGCTGTGCAAGGAAGCGGCCAAGAAGGCCGGCCTGGGCAAGACGTGCTACAACCCTTTTAAAAGCATCGTGGTGCGCAGCGTCGAGACGCTGTACGCGGTGGAGGAGGCGCTGCGCATCATCCGCGCCTACGAGCCGCCCGACCCGCCGCGCATCGTCGTCCAGCCCCGCGCGGGCACGGGCTATGGTTGCACCGAGGCCCCGCGCGGCATCTGCTTCCACCGCTACACGATCGACGACTCAGGCGTGATCCGCGACGCCAAGATCGTGCCGCCCACCTCGCAGAACCAGAAGGCGATCGAAAGCGACCTGCTCGCGTTCGTCTCCGAACGCCTCCATCTGCCGCACGACCAGCTTCAGTGGCAGTGCGAGCAGGCGATCCGCAACTACGATCCGTGCATCTCGTGCTCCTGCCACTACCTCAAGCTGAAGATCGAACGGGAATGAAATGAAGCCCAGTGACACCCTGCTCATCGGCGTGGGAAACCCTTATCGCGGGGACGACGCCATCGGGCTGTGGGTGGCTGAGCGCTTGGAGCAGCGGGCGGACCTGACTGCGCAGGTGTGCAGCGCAAGCGGCGAGGGCGCTGCGTTGCTGGAGCTGTGGCAAGGGGT
>DATCIV010000165.1:0-2939 GCA_036507575.1 Candidatus Bipolaricaulota bacterium
ATCCTCAAGCCGGACGTCATCCTGATGGACATGTCCATGCCGCACAAGGACGGGGTGCAAGCCACGCTGGAAATCAAGCAGGAGAGCCCCGACGCCCGCATCCTGGTGCTCACCAGCTTCGCCGAAGACCAGAAAATCCTGGAGGCCCTCAAGGCGGGCGCGCTGGGGTATCTGCTCAAGGACGCCTCGCCGGAGGAGCTGCTGAAGGCCATCCAGGAGGTGTATCGCGGACAATCCTCACTGCATCCGGCCGTCGCCCAGAAGGTGATCCGCGCGATCCAACACCCCGACGCACACGAAGCGCGCGAAGAAAACGCCCTCACGGACCGCGAGCTGGAGATCCTGCGCTTGATCGCCGAAGGGCTGCCCAACCAGCAGATCGCCACCCGGCTGTCCATCAGCGAGCGCACCGTGCGCACGCACGTCAGCAACATCCTCAGGAAGCTCAAGTTCCCCAACCGAACTCAAGCCGCCCTGTACGCGGTCAAAGAGGGCATCACCCGGAAGCAGTAGCGTTTCCTCGCGCCGCCGCGGCGCGCAGGGTGCCCAAGCCCGGTTGTATAATGTGGCAAATGAAAAGGACACAGCGGTCAACGACCCGCCCCGTGAACGGGGCAGGCTTGTAGGTGATCGCAATGTGGAATGGCAATCCCCACGTTTGGTTGGTTGACGGCAACCCTGCCCGCGATGTTGCGGGCAGCGATGTGGTCGGCGTGGCCGGAGAAACCGCACTCGACGCACAGAAAGGCGGCTTGGCTTTGACGGTTGGACTTGGAGGCGTGACCGCAAGCGGGGCACTGCCGCGAGGTGTTCTTGGGGTCAACGAACACGACGGGGATGCCTGCAATTTGCGCCTTGTAAACGATCTTCTGCTGCAAATCATAGAACGACCAAGCATGGTGTTGTCTCCGTTGGCTACGTCTAACCGTTACCCGTTCGCGTATACCCTTGAGTTGTTCAAGGGCGATGCCGCGCCCGGTGTCTTTTGCCTTCTCAACTACACGCTTGGCGATGCAGTGATTCACGTCTTTAGCAAAGCGAGCCTCTTTGCAGCGGCGCTTCTTCATCACCTTGTGAGCCGATTCCGTCCCCTTGGATTGCAACTTGCTTCTAAGCTTGGCATGTCGCTTGCGAAGTCCATTGACGTGGCCTCCGGCGAACCTGTCCCCGTCACTGTCCGTGGCAATGTTTTGGATGCCAAGGTCAACACCAAGGAACCACTCGACCTCAGCTGGGGGGGGAGTCTCAACATCACAGGTGGTGAACAGATAGAACTCGCCGCCGATCAAGCACAGGTCAGATTCTCCACGCTGGGACTGAAGCAATCTCAGGTGGTGTTCGCCGCAAACAAAAGGGATGTGCTCACGCCCGCCAGTGGTCCAAATCGAGACCTCCTGCCGGTCGAGCATCCACGACAGGATGCGGTTGTCATAGGGAATAGAGCCGCGAAGGTTAAACGTGCGCTGCTTGTGCTTGCCCGCCTTGTAGGCATCTGCAACTTTGGCAACGCAGCGCACGGCCATTTGTGCTGTCAAATTAAAGCGAGAGCGGATCATTCTGTACGCCAGACGGTGAAGCGGAAACTGCTTGAACTGCTGGTTGTCCCACGCCAGCTTGCTGATTTCGTTGCAAGCTCTGTTGGCAGTCTGAAGCGTCTCAAGCAGCGCCCCTCGTTGCTCTGGAGTCGGTCGCAGTTTCACCTTAGCGGTCAATCTCATAATGTGAGTATCTTTGAAAGCGAGGTGAAGGTCAAGGGGCTTCGACCCTACTGGGTCGCGGCCAATTCCTCCAGCCCCCTGAACGGGGCCGGTCTCCTTGGCCCGTTTCTATGAACCGCTACCCTGTTATCGACGGGCCGACGTGTGCGTGTGCGCCGCAGGGGGTCCCGAAGCGGTTTGCCGGTTGATGGTGCGGGAGGTGAGACGGTGCAGTTGGTTCAAGTGAAAAGCGCCTCGGCCACTTACCCCGTGTACATCGGGAAGGGGTTGCTGCACCAGGTGGGAGGGCTGTACCGCCGGCACGGCCTCAAAGGGCGCGCGTTGGTGGTATCGGACGAGACCGTGATGGACCTGTACGGCCAAGCGGTGCTGCAAGCCTTGAGCGCAAGCGACATCGAGACGGTGAGCGTGGCGGTGCCCCCCGGCGAAACCTCCAAGAGCCTGGAGGCGGCCGATGGACTCTATGAGCGGCTGATCCGCCATCGCTTCGACCGGGATGCGGTGGTGGTGGCCGTGGGCGGCGGCGTGGTCGGCGACCTGGCCGGGTTCGTGGCCGCCACCTACGTGCGCGGGGTGTCCCTGGTCCACGTCCCCACCAGCCTGCTTGCCCAGGTGGACAGCGCCGTGGGCGGCAAGGTGGGGGTCAACCACCGCTTGGGGAAAAACCTCGTCGGGGCGTTTCACGCGCCCGCGTTGGTGGTGGCGGACCTGGATTGCCTGCAAAGCCTGCCGCTACGAGAGTGGAATTGCGGCTTGGCCGAGGTCATCAAGTACGGCGTGATCGCGGACCGTACGTTGTTCGAACAACTGGAGCGGTCCTGCCAACGCTTGCGCGAGGATCCCTTGGCGCTGGAGGCGCTCGTCACCCGCTGCGTGCAGATCAAGGCGCAGGTGGTGGCGCAGGACGAGCGCGAAGCGGGCCCGCGCAAGGTCCTCAACTTCGGGCATACCCTGGGTCATGCCTTGGAGTCGCTGACCGGCTATCAGCACTTCAACCACGGGGAGGCCGTGCTGTGGGGCATGCTGGGGGAAGCGTACCTGAGCTATCGCTTCGGAACGTTGTCGGAGATGGATTTTGTCAGGGTGCGGCGGCTGATCCTGCAACTGGAAAAACCCGCCCTGCCCCCCCTCAGCGCGCGGGCGTTGCTCGAGCACGTCCAGCGCGACAAGAAAAACCGCGAGGGGCGCGTCCACATGGCGTGGCTGCGGCACATCGGCTCG
>DATCIV010000166.1:0-4450 GCA_036507575.1 Candidatus Bipolaricaulota bacterium
GATGCGGTCTATGTGCGCCAAACCTACGCGCCGCTGGGCTTCAACGTCGAGCATCGCCTGAGCCAAATTCCGCACCCCTCACTGGTCATCGCAGGCGACCAGGACCAAGCCATTCCGGCGGAGAACGCAAAACGGCTTGCCAACAAGCTCCCTCACGCCACGCTGGCGCTCTTGGAAGGGGCTGGGCATATGTGCTTCATCGAACAGTCGAAAGGATTCAACGAGACGGTGCTCGACTTCTTGAAAGGAACTTCATGAGCCTGCCCAAACACTACGACGGCGTGCCGATGGGCTGGGTAGGCGATTGGGTCGGCCGCCGCGCGCGGTTGACCCCCAAGCGCGTCGGCGTGGTCGACACCGGCTGCGGGCAGCGCTTCAGCTACGAACAGCTCAACGCGCGCGCCAACCGCGTCGGCAGTTACCTGCTGGGGCTGGGCCTGGCCAAGGGCGACGTGATCTCGCTGATCGCGCGCAACCGCGTGGAGGCCATCGATTTATACTTCGCCTGCGGCAAGACCGGGATCATTCTCGCTCCGCTGAGCTATCGGCTGGCCAAGCCGGAGCTGGACGACCTGCTGAAAAAAATCCAGCCCAAGGCGTTGTTCGTGGAGGATCATTTTACGTCGCTTGTCCGCTCGCTGTCCCTGCCCGCCTCGATCAAGGAAACAATCGTCATCGGCGACTAGCAGTCGGACTATGCAAAGCGGGTGTTGGCCTCCCCTGCGCAAGACGTCAACCATCCGCTTGCCATGAACGACCTGTTCCTGTACGTCCACACCGGCGGCACCACGGCCACGCCCAAGATCTGCCTGGTCACCCACCGCCAGATGATCTGGAACTCCTTCGACTTGCTTGCCACGGGCTCGGGCGGCAGCGGCATCGGGGGCAAGGAGTTAGTCACTTTCCCCTTCTTCCACATCGGCGGCTGGAACACGGTGACGCCCCTGTTCCACATCGGCGGCCAGGTGGTGTTAATGCGCGAGTTTGATCCCGATCTGACGCTGGACCTGATCGAGCGAGAGCAGATCTCGCACTTCGGCGGCGTGGAGGTCATGTTCCGCTTTATGATCGCCAGTCCCAAGTTCGAGCAAACCGCCTTCAAGAGCGTGCAATACGTCAACTCGGCAGGCGCGCCGTGCTCGGCCGAGGTCATGAAGTTTTTTTGGGACAAGGGCGTGCCCGTCACCCAATCCTACGGCTTGACCGAGGCGGGCCCGTCCAACTTCATCTTCCTGCCCGATCCGGAGAGCTACTCCATGGCAGACATTCAAACCCACGCCGGCAGCATCGGCTGGCCCATGTTCCACTGCGACGCGAAGCTGGTGGACGATGGGAAGCCCGTGGGGCCGGGGCGGATCGGCGAGCTGTACTTCCGCAGCCCTCACACTTTCGACGGCTACCTGAACGACCCGCAGCGCACGGCCAAGGTCGTGGACTCTGGCGGTTGGGTGCGCTCCGGAGACCTGGCCCGCATGGACGAGCAGGGCTTCTACACCGTCATCGGCCGGGCGGACAACATGTTCATCAGCGGCGGGGAAAACGTCTCGCCGGAGGAGATCGAGCAGGCCTTGCTCAAACACCCTGCAGTGGCGCAAGCCGGCGTGGTCGGCGTGCCCGACGCGCAGTGGGGCCAGGTGGCCCTGGCGGCGGTGGTGGCCAAGCTGGGGATGAAACCGGAGCAAGCCGAGCTGGAAGCCTTTTGCCGCAAGCTGCTGGCCAGTTTCAAAATCCCCAAGCATTGGCGCTGGGTGGCCGCGCTGCCGCTCACCGGCGCCGGCAAGGTGAATCGAAACGCGCTCAAGGCGCTGCTGAAAACGAAGGAAGGTTAAATGGCTTTCGCCAGGATCATGGGCACCGGCCGCTACGTCCCCGAGCGCTGCGTGACCAACGCCGAGTTCGACCGCCGCTACGGGCGCGACATTGACGGCTGGCTGCGCGAGAACGTGGGCATTCAAACCCGCCACTTCGCCGCCCCGCACGAGCTGGGATCAGATCTAGCAGTTCAGGCGGCGCGAAAAGCCCTGGAGCGCGCACGGCTCCAAGCGCAAGAGCTGGATTTGCTCATCGTCGCCACCGACACCCCCGACTACATCAGCCCCGCCACCGCAAGCGTGGTCCAGTACAAGCTGGGCGCGACGCGCGCCGGCGTGTTCGACGTGAACAACGCCTGCGCCGCCTTCGTGACCGGTCTGACCATCGGCGCCAAGTACATCGCCACCGAGCCCGCCCGCTATCGCAGCGCCCTGGTGGTCGGCACTTACGCCATGAGCAAGTACGTCAACTGGGACGACTACAAAACGGCCACCCTCTTCGCCGACGGCGCGGGCGCGGTCGTGCTGCAAGCGGCTGAGGCGCCCGGCTTGCTCAGCTCCACCATGGCGGCCGACGGCCAGTACCACGATTACATGGGCATCTACGTGGGCGGCACGTCTCAGGTGCCGGATACGACGAATTTGGACAGGAAATACCTCACGATCGCCAAACGCTTCCCGCCCGATTTGAACGCCACCCACTGGCCGCAGCTGGTGCGCCAGGTGTGCCAGGAGGCGCTCGCGCAGGTGAGTGACATCAGCCGCATCTACTTCACGCAGATCAACCTGAACACGATCAAGCAAGTGATGAGCGAGCTGGGGCTGCCGCTGGAGCGCACGCACTGGGTGATGGACAAGTGGGGGTACACGGGTTCGGCCTGCGTGCCGATGGCGTTGGACGACCACGTCACGCAAGGGAAAGGGCCAAAGTCCGGCGATTTGGTCGTGTTCTGCGCCTCCGGCGGCGGGCACGCCATGGCCGCTGCGGCGTTCCGTTGGTGAGGGTTTTCTATGGGACATGCAACGATCAACGAACAACGCTGGTACTACGAACTGGAGGGCCCTCAAGATGGCTCCGTCGTGGTGTTTGCCAACGGCGTGCTTGCCGACACGCGCGTGTGGGGCAATCAAGTTCCCGTCCTGAGCAAGCGCTACCGCGTGCTCACCTTCGACTTTCCCGGCCAGGGACGCTCCGATGCGCTGTGCCGCTCGGTGACCGTGGCCGAGCAGGCCCAAGGGGCGGCGAGCTTGCTGGAGCATTTGAAGCTCGACCCGGTGCACTGGATCGGCGCTTCCTACGGCGGAGAGGTGGGGTTGTCCCTGGCTGTTGAGCATCCGCAACGGCTTCGCAGCCTGATCGTGGCCGACAGCGTGGCGGGCGTGGATGCCAATTTGGCCGGGCGCGTGGGCGCGTGGCTTGCCGCCGCCCGCAGCGGCGATCCGGAACTCTTCTTTGCGGTGTCGCTGCTCGACATCTTCTCGCCCGATTACGTGCGCGACCACCCGCGCGCGATCGAGGCCTCGCGCCGCCAGTTTCACAAGCTGAACCTGACCTCGGTGGTTCATTTGCTCGAGCGCTTTGGCGAACTCGAACTGCCTCACCTGGACCGCATCCACGCCCGCGTGCTGCTGCTGTGCGGGGAGCTGGACGCGCTCAAGCCCTCGCACGTCATGCAGGCGATGGCGCAGCGCATACCCCAGGCCGAGTTTTTGACCGTGCCCGGCGCCGGGCATGCTCTATCTCTGGAGAAGCCTGAAGAATTCATGACCGCGTGCCTGGGCTTTTTGGCCAAACAGGAGGCATAAGTGGACATCCTGCCGCAACTCATCGTGAGCGGCCTTGCCGTGGGCAGTTTGTACGCCATCATGGCCATCGGTTTTGTGCTCATCTTCAAGACCACCGACGTGGTCAACTTCGCCCATGGGGACATAGCCATGTTCTCGGCCTTCACCGCCCTCATCGCACTGCAAGGCTGGGGATTCCCATTCTGGGTTGCGCTGCTGATCGGCGTGGCCATGGGCTTTGCGTTAGGAATACTTGCCAACCTGCTGCTGCGCCCGGCGGTGTCGCGCGGGGCGTCGGTGTTCAGCCTGATGATCGCCACGCTCGGCATCTCGCTCATGCTCAACTCGGTGGCCGGCAACCTGTTCGGCTACCAGACCGTGCGCTTTCCCTACGCGGTGACGGGTCCGCCGCTGATCTGGTTTGACGCCATCCGCATCACGCGCCACAACGCCTTGGTGTTCGTGATCGCGGGCGCTTTGGCGTTGGTCCTGTTTCTGTTGCTCAAGTACACGCGGCTGGGCACGGCCATGCGGGCGATGGCGCAAAACAGCCGGGCGGCTCGCTTGATGGGCGTCAGCGTGCAAAGCGTGTCGCTGTTTGCCTGGGGCATCGGCTCGGCGCTTGGGGCCGTGGCCGGGGTCTTGGTGGCCCCCGTGGTGTTCCTGGACCTGAACACGATGGTGCTGGTGTTGATCAAGGGCTTTGCGGCCGCCGTGCTGGGCGGGTTCACCAGTCTGCCGGGCGCGTTTGTGGGCGGCTTGCTGGTGGGCGTGCTCGAAAATTTCCTCGGCTTCTACATATCAAGCCAATTCCAAAGTACATTCGTTTTCTTATTGATTGTGATCGTGCTGGC
>DATCIV010000167.1:0-4790 GCA_036507575.1 Candidatus Bipolaricaulota bacterium
CAGCCAGTAAAGCCAGCCCGCTTCCTCGGGGCTGGACCAGGGCCGGTGCGCGTCGTGCTGCGCAAAGACCCAGGGACTGCTCAATAATGGGAAGAGGAGCGTTCCGCCGAGCGCTAGTAAGCATTGCTTCCTCATGCGGCCACCTCCCCCAGCTTGACGGGCTGCGGCGTCTCGGGCGTCTCGTTCATGCCTTCTTCAAAGGGTTTCCCTGCGCGCAGGCTGCGCGCGATGAGCCAGGCGAACAACAGGAAGCCCAGCACCACGCCCGCGCCCATCAGCGTGCGGAAGAAGCGCGCAAGCCACACGGCGCTCAAGGTCTCATAAATCGTGTTGCTCAGCACATTGACGCTGATGGCGGTGACCAGCCCCGAGTGCGTGAAGCCCAGATAGAAGAGCGGGAAGATCACGGCCATCAGCCAGAAGGTCCAGCTGGCCAGCGCCCGGCTGTAGAGCTGGCGGCCGGTCACGCGCGGGAACATGAAAAACGCTATCGCCATGCCGAAACAGCTGAAGGCGCCCGTCAGCGCCAGGTGCGCGTGGGCCTGCACCCACTCGGTGAAGTGGATGAACCAGTTCACCGCCGAGGTGGCCTGGAACGGCCCCTGGATGCAGGTGAGCAGGTAGTACACCGCGCCCAGCACCGCGAACCTCAATGGAAAGCTCTCCACCGCGCGCTTCCAGTTGCCGCGCGGCGTGGCCAGGAAGTTGACCGTCACCGCAAGCACCGGGATGGCCAGCAGCACGGAGGAGATCACGGCGAACTCGTTGATCCAGGTGGGCATCGGCATTTGCAGGAAGTGGTGCAGCCCGGTGCCCGGATAGAAGGCCATCAGCGCCCAGAAGCCCAGGATGCTCAGGCTGTGGGAGTACAGCGGGCGCTGCGCGGCGAGCGGGATGACGTAGTAGGCGATGCCCAGCCCCGGCGGGGTGATGATCAGGCCCACCGCGTTGTGCAGCCACCATGACTCCAGCACCTGGTTGCCAAGCCCGGAAAAGCCCAACACGAGGAAATTTCCGACCAGGTAGGTGATGGCCGTGGTGTACAGCCCGCCCAGCAAATACCACACGGACACGTAGAGCTTGGGCTGCGTGCGCTTCAAGACCGTGTGGTGCACGCTGAAGATGACCATCACGACGGACAGCACGATCAGCAGGTCGCAGTACAAGGGCGCCTCGGCGTACTCGTACGGTTGAATCGACAGCAGCGGATGGCCCGGGATCCCGGCCCAGATCAGGATCACGTCCAAGGCCATGGCCAGGTTCCACACCCAGCCGGCGGCGTAGGCGAGCGAAGCGTTCTTGAGCTCCACCTTGCACAGGCGGGGCACGATGTAGAGCGTGGCCGAGATGAACATCATCACCAGCCAGCCCAAGATCACGGTGTTGGTGTGCAGGATCCTGAGTTTGCTGTAAGGCAGCATCCAGTCGGAGAAGACGTCCATGGCTTGCGGCCACAGGAACTGGAACGATTGCACCAACCCGATCAGCGGCCCCAGCGCAAGCCAGCACAGCGAGGAAAAAAACCACAACTTGATCGCTCTGTTGTCCACCCTTCCTCCCTATCCCTGAGGCGGGAACCAGTGAAACGGTCCCAGGAAAAACGCGTAAACGATCCAGATCCATACGGCGATCCACACCCACCAGGGAAAAGTCCCATTCCCCTCGTGGATTTCCTTGAACTGAGGCGCTTGCTTCATGAGGCCTCCTTGTTGGCTTTGGCAAGATGAAAAACCGACAAAGCCCAGATCAAGACCATCAACACCGCAGAGACCACGCACCAGCTGCACACGGCGTAGATGACGAACAGCTCCAGGTACGTCAGGTACGCCGAGAACATCGCGCCCACCGTGGCCAAGCCGAACAAGAGCAGCGGCGCTTGCGGCTTCAAGGCGGCGGGCAACAGCGCGGGCAGGCTCAACCACAGGATCGCGACGTACGCCATCATCCCCAGCACCGGCACCGGCGCCGGTCCCACCCATGCATAGCGGCTTGCCTTGACCGCGTCGCATCCGGCGCTGCCCTCCCAGCAGCTGACCTCCACCTGGGCCAGATAAGCATAGCCCAAATAGGCGGAAACCCCCAACCCCAACAGCGCCAGGACGGCGATGAGCCACTGGATGTTCTTGGTCATGGGCTATTGGTTTAAAGCGGCCAGGATCTGCGCTTGAAAAGCGGAAAACGGCTGTGCGCCCTTCAACAGCTTGCCGTTGATGAAAAAGCTGGGGGTGGAGGTGACGCCGCGCTGGGCGCCTTCCTGCCTGACCTGTCGCACGCGCTCGGCGTAGCGCTCGCTGTCGAGGCAACTGTTGAAGGCCGCTTCGTCGCCGACGATGCCTTTTGCGAAGCGCTTGAGGTTGTCCTTGCTGAAGGCGCCGCGGTTTTCCCCTGCCTGGTTGTTGAAGACCACGTCGTGGTACTCCCAGAAGCGCCCTTGCTCGTGGGCGCAGTAGGAGGCCTCGGCGGCCCATTGGGATTCCGCGCCGATGAAGGCAAAATTGTGGAAGACGAACTTCACCTGGCCGGTACTGATGAAGGCCTGCTCGATTTGCCGGAAGGTGGTCAGGGAAAACTGCCCGCAGTAGGGGCATTGGAAGTCCGAGTACTCGTCAATGACGACGGGTGCGTCCGGGTTGCCCAGGGCCGGCAGCTCCTCCGCCAGCGCCAGGTCGTGGTCGATCCCCCCCGGCTGGTTGGCCGACGACCAGCTTAAAGCGATGATCACGGCGCCGACCAGGACGGCGCCCAGGGCGATCAGCCAGAAGGGGTTTGCAAACAGACGCGGTTTTTGGGATGGGCGTTTCTTGGGGCTCATAATGCTCCTTACTGGGTGAGGGCAAGCCTGGAGGCGTGCAGGGATTTCTCCAGCGACTCCCGCATGTCCGGATGGGCGATCTTGATCAGCGCCTGTGCGCGCTTGCGCAGGTTCTTGCCGTGCAAATCGGCGATCCCGTACTCGGTGACCACGTAGTGCACGTCGCCGCGCGTGGTCACCACGCCGGCCCCCGGTCGCAAGGTGAACACGATGCGCGAAACCGACCCGTTCTTGGCCGTGGACGGCAGGGCGATGATGGGCTTGCCCCCGTGCGAGCGGGCGGCGCCGCGCACGAAGTCCACCTGGCCGCCGATGCCGCTGTAGATGTCGTGCCCGATGGAGTCGGCGCACACCTGGCCGGTCAAGTCCACCTCGATGGCCGAGTTGATGGCCACCATCTTCTCGTTCTGTGCGATGATGAAGGGATCGTTGGTGTAATCCGTCGGGTGGATCTCGAAGGCGGGGTTGTTGTCCACGTAATCGTAGAGCGCCTGGGAGCCCAGGATGAAGGTCGCGATCACCTTGCCGCGGTGGAGCGTCTTGCGGTTGCCCGTGATCACGCCCTTTTCCATCAGGCGCATAACGCCGTCCGAGCACATCTCGCTGTGGACCCCCAGCCCGCGGTGGTCCTGCAACAGGTCCAGCACCGCGTCGGGGATGCCGCCGATGCCCATCTGCAGCGTGGCGCCGTCTTCGATCAGGGAGGCGATGTGTGCGGCGATCTTCTGGGATACGTCGTCGTGCTCGAACACGTCCAGGGTGGGGAGCGCTTCATCCACCTCGACGATGTGGTCCACGTTGGACAGGTGCACGAACGCGTTGCCCAGAGTGCGCGGCATGCGGTGGTTGACCTGGGCGATCACGGTCTGCGCCGTCTCCACCGCGGCCAGCGTGTTGACGCACTCCACGCCCAGGCTCATGAACCCGTGCTCGTCGGGCGGGCTGGTGTGGATCAAGGCCACGTCCGGCTGCAGGGAGGTGCGCATCAGGTGGGGGATCTCCGAGAGGAAAATCGGGATGTAATCCGCCTGGCCGCTGTTGACGGCCTGTCGGTCTGCGGGCCCCACGAACAGGGAGTTGTGTCGAAACGCTCCCCGCAGGTGCGGTCGCGACAGGGGGTCTTCGTGCCCTTTCCCAAACAACAGCACGTGAAGCACTTCCACGTCGCACAGGCTTGAGCCGCGCTCGGCCAACGCCTGCAACAACACGAAGGGCGTGGCGGCGTTGCCGCTGACGTAGATCCGCTGTCCGCTTTGCACCGCACTCACGGCTTGGCGCGCGTTGGTGCATTTTGCGCGATAGGTTTCGGCCCACCGTTTGTTCATCGCTATTGTTCTCCCTTCGTCGTGACAGCATAATGCGGTCCGTGCGCCTGCGCCATGATGTGCATTAGCGCCGTTCATGATCCAGGTCATTTCAGTTTGCCAGCGGGATGGAACAATGGGCGCAGCGAAAGGACCGCCGTGAACGAGTCCAGGGAAATCCAGCGCCTGCGCAGCCTGCTTGACCAGCGCCAACCGTCGCACAGCGTGCCGCTTTCTTTGTTCTTTGACGCCCACGGACGGCGCCTGCGGCTGTGCCGGCTGGGCAGCAGGGACTTGGGCGCGTTGACGCAGATGTACGCGTGCTTTGAGCGGGACCAGACCTCGCTGGGCATTCCCCCCGTGGGAGCGCAGCGCGTGCGCGATTGGGTGGAAGGGCTGTTCGCCAAGGACGTGCAGCTCATCGCCAAGTACGACGCGCACGTGGCCGCGCACGCCGCCTGGGTGCGCGACGGGCGCGGCGGGGCCGAGGTGCTGGTGTTCGTTCATCCCGGCTACCAGGGGGCGGGGTTGGGCAAGAAGATGCTGGCCGCGGTGGTGACCATGTCCCGTTTCCTGGGGGTGCGCAAGCTGTGGGCGGAGGTGGAAAACCGCAACGTGCCCATCATCCGCTTGAACCAGGCGCTTGGCTTTCGTACCTCTCAATGGTACCAAGG
>DATCIV010000168.1:0-2663 GCA_036507575.1 Candidatus Bipolaricaulota bacterium
AGCGAGGATTTCAGATCCAGGTGGATCTCCACACGCAGACTTTGACGGGCAGCGACGGTTTTCGTTGTGACTTTGAGATCGACTCGTTTCGCAGGCGCTGCTTGCTTGAAGGGCTCGACGATATCGGCCTGACGCTGGAGCACGAAGCGCAGATCGCCGCGTACGAGGTGGCGCATAGGCTGCCGTGGCAAGCGGCCGTCGTCGAAGCGCATCCGGCGAAATGACCTCTCTCTATCGAGTAGCCGTCATCCCCGGCGACGGCATTGGCCCGGAGGTCATTGACGCCGCGGTGGCGGTTTTGAAGGCCACAGATGTCGAATTCGAATTCAAACGATACCCCGCCGGCGACGCCTGTCTGATCAAACACGGAGCTGCTCTGCCCGAAGCGACGCTGCAGGGCGCTCTGCAAGCGGACGCCGTCCTGTTTGGCGCGGTGGGGAACACGGCCGCCGACGTCATCCTGCGCTTGCGCAAAGAGCTTGGCACGTTCGTCAACCTGCGCCCGGCCCGCGCCTTGCCGGGTGTGAAGTGTCTTCATCCGCAGACCAACCTCGTCATCGTGCGCGAGAACACGGAATGTCTTTATGCTGGGATCGAGTCCCAGATCGCCCCCGGCGTGGTCACGGCCACCCGCGTGATCAGCGAAGCAGCAAGCACACGCATTGCGCGCTACGCCTTCGAGTACGCCCGCAGCCACGGCTTCACCAAGGTCACGGCGGTTCACAAGGCCAACGTGCTCAAGCAGAGCGACGGTCTGTTTCTGCACTGTACGCGCGAGGTCGCCGGGGATTTCTCCGATGTTCAATACGAAGAGGCGTTGGTGGATTCAACCGCGATGCTGATGGTGATGCAGCCGCATCGATACCAAGTGCTGCTGACCACGAACTTGTTCGGCGATATTTTGAGCGATCTTGCCGCCGCCTTGATCGGCGGGCTTGGCCTGTGCCCCAGCGCGAATCTGGGTGAAAAGCACGCCCTGTTTGAGCCGGTGCACGGCACCGCGCCGGACATCGCGGGCAAAGGGGTCGCCAATCCTTCCGCAGCCATCTTGTGCGGGGCGATGCTCATGCAGCATCTGGGCGAGCAACCAGCGGCCCAGCGCATCGAACGGGCGCTGACTGCGGTTATGGCCGGCGGCCAGACGACGCCTGATTTAGGTGGGACGTTGTCAACGGGATTAATGGCAGAAGCCGTTATTGCACAGTTGGCCCGGTGATGAAAGCTGGCGTCAGGTTATTTTCCTAATCTGCGCCCGTGCTGAGGCTCAACGCAGCCCTGATCCACGTCCCCGCGGGAATCAATTTCAGCAATCCTCTCCACAGGTGACGGTGCCGCACGATCTCCTTCATGCAGGCGCTGGGGTAATCGATATCGCCATGCTCCTCGAGGATCAATTGCACCTCGGGTTGGGCCAGCCAGCAGATGATGCGGTTGAGCTGCTCGTCGCTCAAGCTGCACAGCAGCCGATGCGCGTGCCAGCCAAAGGTGAGCTCGCGCTCGAACGCCGCGCGCCAGCGCCGCTCATACACTTGTAGCGCTTTGCTCGACACATCGCCCTTCTTGATCTGCTCGGCAGCCACCTCGCCCGCGATCCTGCCGCACACGGAACCGGTGTAGATGCCCCCCCCTGAGGTCGGCTTGGCCTGCCCGGCGGCATCCCCCACCAACATCAAGCCATCGGCAACCGTGCGCTTCGGCAAACCGATGGGGATGGTGCCCCCTTGGATGGACAGGATCTCGGTTGAATAGGCGCTGGACAGGAGCGCATTCAAACGGTCTTGTGCGCCCTTTGCGCTGTCCGTGCCAAGGCCCACCCGCGCGGTGCCGGACCCCGCTGGAACCGCCCATGCGAAGAAGTTCGGCGCCACCTCCCTGCCCAAGCGGACGTCGACGGCGTCCTCGCGCAGGGGGCGGTGCGGCACCAGGACCTGCAGGCCATAAATGAATTTGCGAGGTCTGGGCAGCTTGGCCCATCTGGCCATGCGGCTGTGCGGACCGTCGGCGCCGATCACCAACGGGGCCTGCAGCTGCAAGCGCTCCTGGGTCGTGGGGTCCAGCGCCTGCAACCGGCCGGGTTCCCAAGCCACCGCCTTCATGCCGGTGCGCACCTCAACGCCCTGGGCAGTTGCGTCCTCTATGAGTTGTTGGTCGAGGCGATCCCGATTGATCACGTACGCCTGCACGCGACTGCCGCCCAATTCCAACCGGGCGCCGTCTGGAGCGATGACGGACACACCGGAAATGGCGCGCAAGCGATGCTCCCGGCGGGTCTGCGTGGCTTCAATTCCGTGCACGCTGAGAAGCCCCGTGCATTGGATGGGACGGCCCACCTGCGTGTGCTCTTCCAATAACATCACGTGCGCGCCCCCTTGGCATGCAGCGCGCGCGGCGCAGGCGCCGGCAGGCCCTCCTCCCACGACGATCACGTCGTATCGCTTTGCGCGCGCCATCACCCTTCGACCGCCCGCCCGCTCGCTGGCTTGCCCGGCTTGTACTCGGGCACCAGTCCCTGCAGCCACTGGCTGAGCTGCTCGAACGAGCGACCTGCTGGATGCCGGTCGAAACGTGATAGTTCCTCCCAGAGCCGGTCGTCGGCGATCGAGGTCTTGAGCGTGGCTCGGAAGATGCGCTGGTGATGGGTAGCCTGCGTGCCCTCTTCGGCC
>DATCIV010000169.1:0-2475 GCA_036507575.1 Candidatus Bipolaricaulota bacterium
GTGTCCAACAAGAGCCTGGTGTGGTACAACCCCAAGCAGTTTGCGGCAAAAGGCTACGGCGTGCCCTCCACCTGGGATGAGATGACGGCGCTTGCCGCCCAGATCCGCGCCGACGGAGGCACGCCCTGGAGCTTGGCGGTAGAAAGCGGCGGCGCTTCGGGGTGGCCCGGCACCGACTGGATCGAGGACATCATGCTGCGCACTGCGGGACCCGACCTCTACGATCAGTGGGTGGCCGGAACACTGGATTTCAGCTCCCCCGAAGTACAACGCGCTTGGGAGTTGTTCGGAGAAGTCGCCACGGATAACGCCATGCTGTATGGCGGCACCACCGGGGCGGTGACGACCTTCTTCGGAGACGTGGGCATCCCCTTGTTCACCAGCCCGCCGGGCGCTTTCCTGGCCAAGCAGGCGAGCTTCATCACCGATTTCTTCCAGAACACCAACCCCACCGACCAGCCTTTGGTCGCGGGGGAGGACTTCAGCTTCTTCCCCTTCCCGCAGATCGACGCCGAGTGGGGAACCCCGGTGCTGGGCGGCGGCAACGTGATCGTGATGTTCAAGGACGACGCCGACACGCGCGCGCTGATGGAGTTCCTGTGCGGCCCGGACTTCCAGCAGGCCGTGGCCGCATCCATCGGCTTCCTGTCGGCCAACCGCAGGGTGGATTCCAGCGTGCTGCCCAACGATCTGCTGCGCTTGAACAACGCAGCGATCCAGGCGGCCGATGTGGTGCGCTTTGACGGCTCGGACCTGATGCGGCCGGAGGTCGGTCAGGGCACCTTCTGGACCGGCGTGGTGGACTACATCACTGGTGGTGATCTGGACGCGATCCTCACGGCCATTGACAATACCCCTTAGTCCGCAACAGATCCCGGAGAGAGGGAGCGCTTGCTCCCTCTCTCTATCTCAGTAAAGGGCAGCTGCTTGAATGTGCGCTCGATGCACTGGGAGGAGGAAGCGCCGTTGCCGGGAAGGAAGTGGATGCCGTGGCTGTTTCTTGCCCCTGCGCTGTTGGTGTTGGGGACCTTCCTGGTCTATCCGACGCTGAACACCCTCTACTTGAGTTTCTTTGATCGTACCTCGCAAGCCTTCATCGGATGGGACAACTACGGTTCGTTGTTCTCCGACTCCGTCATCCTGACCGCCTTTCGAAACAACCTGCTGTGGTTGGTGGTGTTCACGGCCAGCACCGTCTTCCTTGGGCTGGCTTTTGCCGTGCTCTTTGACCGCGTGCGTTACGAGCGAATTGCAAAATCCATCGTCTTCCTGCCCATGGCCATCTCCTTCGTCGGCGCAGGCGTGATTTGGAAGTTCATCTACGCTTACAAACCGCCTCAAGTGGAGCAAATCGGACTGCTCAACGCCTTGGCGATGGGGCTGCACGCTTTGGCCAACGACCCCCTGTGGCAAGCGCTCCTGTTGGTGACGTGCGCCGTAAGTTCCGCGCTCGCCTTGGTCTTTATCGGCGTCGGCCTGTTGAGGCGGTATGGGTATCGGATGGGATGGTTCGTGTTTGCGCTTGGCTTGGCTGGGCTTGCGCTGTTCATCCTGGACCAAGCGAGTTTCACCCCGCAAGGCTGGCTGATCAACCGCCCCTGGATGAACAATCTGGCCCTGATCGTGGTCGGCGTGTGGATTTGGACCGGATTCTGCATGGTCATCCTGTCTGCCGCTTATAAGGGAATCCCTCAAGAGATCAAGGAAGCGGCGCGCATGGACGGCGCCAGCGAATGGCAGTCGTTCTGGCACGTCACCATCCCCATGATGAAGCCGACCATCGCGGTCGTAGCAACCACCATGGTGATCAACGTGCTCAAGGTGTTTGACATCGTCTACGTGATGACGGGGGGCCAGTTCTCCACCGAGGTGATCGCCAATCGCATGTGGGTAGAAATGTTCACCAACCGCAACTTCGGTCGGGCCAGCGCCATCGCCGTGATCCTGATGGTCGCCGTGGTGCCGGTGATGGTGGTCAACATCCGCCGCTTCCGGGAACAGGAGGCGATGCGATGAGCCAGCGGCTCGCGCGCGCGCTGTCTCGCGGACCGCTGCACGTTGCCATCCTGTGCATCGGCCTTGTCTGGATCCTGCCCACGATGGGGTTGCTCGTCAGTTCGTTTCGCACCTCGCAGCAGGTTTCGAACACGGGATGGTGGACCGCGCTGCAAAGCCCCTTCGACTACACCCAATACACGCTGGAGAATTACGGCCAAGTGCTGTTTAACGAGGGCATAGGACGCGCCTTCCTCAACAGTTTGATGATCAGCATACCGGGAACCCTCCTGCCCATCCTGGTCGCGGCGTTCGCAGCATACGCATTTGCCTGGATGCGCTTTCCCGGCCGCCAGTGGCTGTTTGTGGTCGTCGTGGGCCTGCTGGTGGTCCCGCTGCAAATGACGTTGATCCCCATCCTGAAGCTGTTTGGCCAGGTGGGCCTGGCCGGCACGTTTCCCGGCGTGTGGCTGGCTCACA
>DATCIV010000170.1:0-3061 GCA_036507575.1 Candidatus Bipolaricaulota bacterium
CGACAGCGCCTGGGAAATGCACGTTTGCCGAGCATTATAATGCATTTACCCAAAGGAACGGTGCTGCCGACGCTAGCCCTGTCTTGCATCAGGGGATGGGTTGACGTGTATCATGGAAAGACCGATCCTTTTCTCTTTCAATGTCCAGCAAAGACAAGGGCCATGAAAGGGCTTTATGAAATACGTCTACTCGTTCGCGGAGAACCACGCCGAAGGCGCCTTGGAGCTCAAGGAGATTTTGGGCAACAAGGGCGCCAACCTGCACGAGATGTGCCGGATGGGGCTGCCCGTGCCGCCGGGCTTCACCATCGGCGCCGAAGTGTGCCAACACGTCAGCCGCCACGGACAACACCCTAAAGAGCTCGAAGCGCAGGTCAACGCCGCGCTCAAGCAGTTGGAGCAGCTCACCGAAAAGGGTTTCGGCTCGGCGAAGAACCCGCTGCTTTTGTCCGTGCGCAGCGGCGCCGCCGTGTCCATGCCGGGCATGATGGACACCGTGCTCAACCTGGGCTTGAACGAGCAGACGCTGCAAGGCCTGATCGCAAAATCCCACGACGAGCACTTCGCTTGGGACGCTTACCGCCGCTTGATCCAGATGTTCGCCGATGTGGTGCGCGGCGTCGAGCACGACCTGTTCGACCAGGCGCTTGAGCAGGCCAAACGCCGCAAGGGCGTGCGCCTGGACAGCGAGCTGGGCGCCGAGGACTTGAAACAAGTGGCATCCACGTTCAAACAAATCTACGAGCGCCAGCTGGGCGAACCCTTCCCCGACGATCCGCGCCGCCAGCTGTGGGCGGCCATCGACGCCGTGTTCAAGTCGTGGAACACGCCGCGCGCCATCAAGTACCGCGACATCCACGGCTTGGCGCACGACTCGTTGGGCACTGCGGCCAACGTGCAAACGATGGTGTTCGGCAACAGGGGCGACGCCTCCGCCTCCGGCGTGGCCTTCACCCGCAACCCCGCCACCGGCGAGCGCGAAGCCTACGGCGAATTCCTGCTCAACGCCCAGGGCGAGGACGTGGTGGCCGGCATCCGCACGCCGCAGCCGCTCGGGTATCTGAAGGAGAAAATGCCGCAGGTCTACGCCCGCCTGCTCAAGATCTTCGCCCAGCTGGAAACGCATTTTCGCGACATGCAGGACGTGGAGTTCACCGTGGAGCAGGGCAAGCTCTACATCCTGCAAACCCGAAGCGGCAAGCGCACCGCCAGATCCGCCGCCCGCATCGCGGTGGACCTGGTTCAAGAGAAGGCGATCTCCAAACAACAAGCCCTGCTGCGCATCGCGCCCGAGCAGCTCACGCAGCTGTTGCACCGCAACTTCGAGCGCAGCGACGACTTGCAGGCCCTGGCCGTGGGCCTGGCCGCCTCACCGGGAGCGGCGGTGGGCCAGGCGGTCTTCACTGCCGCCGAGGCCGAAGACTGGGCAAAATCCGGCAAGACCACGATCCTGGTGCGCCACGAAACCTCGCCCGACGACATCGGCGGGATGCAGGCCGCTCAGGGCATCCTCACCTCGCGGGGGGGCTTCACCTCGCACGCGGCGATCGTGGCGCGCGGCATGGGCAAGCCGTGCGTAACCGGCTGCGAGACCCTGGACGTAGACGTGGCCGCCCGGCGCGTGAGCGTCAACGGGCAAACCATCCGAGAGGGCGACTGGATCTCGATCGACGGGGCTACCGGAGAGGTCTTTATCGGAAAGCTCCCGTTGAGCGACGCCAAGCCCGACCCCAGCTTGCAAACCCTGCTCGGCTGGGCGGATGAGGCGCGGACCTTGGGCGTGCGCGCCAACGCCGACACGCCGCTGGACGCGCAGCACGCCCTGGAGCTGGGCGCCGAGGGCATCGGCCTTGCGCGCACCGAACACATGTTCTTCGATCCCGCACGCTTGAGGATTTTCCAAGAGGTCATCATCCGGGACGACGCCAAGCGCCGGGCTGAACTGCTTGCGCAGCTTGGCCAGTTCCAGCAGTCCGACTTCGAAGCGTTGCTGGGCGTGATGGACGACCGACCGGTCGTCATCCGCTTGTTGGATCCCCCTTTGCACGAGTTCCTGCCCAAGGACGATGCTGAGCTGAAGGCGTTGGCAGGCGCTTTCTCCATGCCCGCCTCGGAGCTGCGCGGGCGCGTGGACGCGCTGCAGGAGTTCAACCCCATGCTGGGACACCGCGGCTGTCGCTTGGGCGTTACGTCTCCCGAGATCTACGAGATGCAGGTGGCCGCCATCGCCAGGGCGACGGCGCGCTTGGAGGCGCAGGGCAAGCACCCCCGCCCGCAGATCATGATCCCGTTGATCGGCTCCGCCGCCGAGATGCGCTGGATGCGGGCGTTGGCGGAGCGCGCGTGGGCTCAAGGGTCGCAAGGCCGGACACAAGAGGTCAAAATTGGCACCATGATCGAGCTGCCGCGCGCCTGCGTGGTGGCCGACCAGATCGCCCAGCAAGCCGAGTTCTTCAGCTTCGGGACCAACGACCTGACCCAAATGGCCTACGGCTTCTCGCGCGACGACGCGGAGAAATTCCTGCCCGCCTACCGCTCGGCAGGGTTGCTTGCGCAAGACCCGTTCCAGCGCCTGGACGAACAGGGCGTGGGCGCGCTCATGGAGATCGCCATCGCCAAAGGGCGCAAAGTGCGGCCGGACATGAGCATCGGATTGTGCGGCGAACACGGCGGCCAAGCCGACTCGGTGAAGCTGTGCCACCGGCTCGGGCTGGATTACGTCAGCGCTTCCCCGTATCGTGTGCCGGTGGCGCGCCTTGCAGCGGCGCAGGCAGCCTTGGAGCAACAGGCGGCGCGCGCCATGTAAGGCGTCCGCACGAGGAGTTCGATGAAAAAGACTTTCCTGACGCTTGCTTTAAGCGGATTGGCGCTGCTGATCGCCCTCGATGCGGGGGGGCACATCGGCATCTCCAAGCGCGTGGGCAACTTGAACCTCACGTTGTCCGTCATGGGCTTGAACGAGATGCAAGGGGACGAAGGCGAGATCTCCAGCTTGGTGCCGGGGGCGTACGGCTTTCAGCTGTACCTGCTGGACATCTAGCGCAACTACCAGCCCGTGGAT
>DATCIV010000171.1:0-4788 GCA_036507575.1 Candidatus Bipolaricaulota bacterium
CCTCGCAAGGGATTTGAGGACAACCCAAACCTGAGCGATGGCCCCGACCCAGCCTCCCCCGTTCTGATGAAACAGGGTCCGTTCTGACGAACGGGGAGGGGTTTTCTGATAAACAGCCTCCTTCCCCTGCGAAGCGGGGGAAGGAGGCTGTTTGGGTTACTTTGCGGGTGGCCGATAGTGGACGCTCTTCTTGGTCGCCTGGTCCACGTCCTCCGGCGTCAGCAGCACCGTGGTTTTCAGCTTGGCGGCGCCGGATGCGTTGACCGCAAAAATCACCGCAGCGGTGGTCACGTGGTCGGGCACGTCCACGATGCAATAGACGTCGTTGTCGCCGAACGCGTAATAGAACGCTTCCAGCTTGCCGCCCAGCTCCTTGAGCATCGCTTCGACCACCTGGCGACGGCTCGAGCCGCCCTCCTTCATCAACCCTTTGAGCCCCTGCTCCGTATAGCAACCCTCGTAAAGGTACTTTGCCATATGGCCTCCCTTGAGATGAGTTGGGTGCAGTATAGGCTTCCCGCACAGAGCAAGCCAATCCGAGTTTTGACTTCCCTCAAGCGGTGCGATACCCTGAAGACGAATTGTCCAGGAGGTGGTTTCATGCGAAACGATCTTCGTCTGGGTAACCTCGGTGAAGACCCCAAGAGCGCCTACTACGAGAAGCGAAAATACCCGGAGCCGACCGTGTGTTCCGGGTGCAGCCTCGTCTATCTGAAAGGGCGATGGAGCAATGGGGCGCCAAGCGCCAACGCAGGCAAGGTCAACAAAGCCCTGTGCCCTGCCTGCCACCGCATCGAGGACAAAGAACCAGGCGGCTTGATCTACTTGAGCGGGAGCTACATTCGAGACAAGCAAAAACTGCAAGAGATCCTCAACGTTGTCAAGAATCAGGAGAAGAACGCCAGGGAAAAGAGACCCCTGCTGAGGGTGATGTGGATTAACCACCAAACAGACCAGGTGGAGGTTGCTACGACCAACGTGCACCTGGCCCAGCGCATCGGCAAAGCCATTCACGACGCGCACTCCGGCGAGCTGCAGATCAAATTCAGCGAGGGCAGCCGCTTTGCCCGCGTGTACTGGGTGCGCGATTGACCCATGCCCCGAACCTGGGGGATCATCTCGGACGTACACGCGAACTTGGCCGCGCTGGAAGCGGTCTTGGCGCGTCTGGACGATGAGGGCGTTCAGGAGATCGTCTGCTGCGGCGACGTGGTGGGCTATGGCCCTTGGCCCAACGAGTGCGTGGCGCTGGTGCGCGAGCGTTGCGCGTGCTGCGTCAGCGGCAACCACGACGCTGCGGCGCGGGGCACCATCGACATCGCGCAGTTCAACGGAAACGCGGGGATCGCGCTGCGCTGGACTCTGGCGCAATTGACCCCTGAATCTACGGAGTTCCTGCAAAGCCGCCCTATGAGTACCCCATTCGAGGGTTGCTTTGTGACCCACGGCAGCCCGCGCGACCCCACCTGGGAGTATCTGCTCGATCGACGCAGCGCGTACGCCAATTTTCAGCACTTTGAAGAAAAAATCTGCTGGTTTGGCCACTCGCACGCGCCCACGTTGTTTGTTCAAAACAGCGGCGACATTCAGGGCGGGTTTGTCGCCAAGGAAGGGACGCAGATCCTCGACCAGCAGGAGCGCTACCTGATCAACCCGGGCAGCGTAGGTCAGCCGCGCGATGGGAACTGGCGGGCGGCCTTTGCCGTTTACGAGCGCGGCGGCGCGGGCGAGCAAGTCACCTTCCAGCGCGTCGAATACGACGTGGAACGCACCTGCCAGGCCATGCGGGCGGCAAACCTGCCGACTCCGCTGTATAATCGCTTGCGCTTGGGCCGCTGAGGCGCCCAAGCTTTTCAATTTGCATGAAGGGAAGCGAATTACCCTTGAGACTCTTATTGACCAACGACGACGGCATTGCTTCTCCCGGCTTGCAGGCGCTTGTTCAGGTGCTTGGGGCGGACCACCACGTGATCGTGGTCGCTCCGGACGGCGAGCGCAGCGGCTCCGGCCACGCCTTCACGCGCAACCGGCCGATGCGCTTTCAAGAGGTGCGCTTGCCGGGCGCGCAAGTGGCGTATGCGCTCGACGGGACCCCGGTGGACTGCGTCAAAGTGGGGATGTTCTACTTCGAGGCCAAGGCCGATTGGGTGATCTCGGGCATCAACGTGGGCCTGGATGCCTTCTATTCCGGCACGATCGGCGCGGCGTGCGAGGGCGCTTTGCAGGGTTACCGCGGGGTTGCCTTTTCGCTGGATCTGCGCGACAAGAACGGGAGCGTGGATCTGAAGTCCGCCATGGGCGCGGCGGCCCCGCTGTGCAAGCGCGTGTTCGATCAGATCGTCGATCGTCAGCCCACGTCAAGCTGTCTGAACGTGAACATTCCCCATCACCCTTTGTCCCAGATCAAGGGCATTTGCTCGGCCGGCCAAGCCAGCCAGCGCTATATTCCCTATTATGAGGCGAAGCCCATGGAAAATGGGGACAACGTCCTGATCAGGTCTGACCTCACGATCGTGCCGGATCAGACCGAAGGGCTGGATTACCATTGTCTCAAGCAGGGCTGGATCACGGTCACGCCCTTGAGTTTGAACCGCACCGACCCCGCGCTGCTGCAGGAGTTGAACCGGTGGACCTGGAGGCCTTGAAGGGGAGCGCGGTGGAAGCTGCGTTGGCAGCCGGCAAGGCGGCTCAGCAGGGCCAGGGCACTGCCATGCAGGTGCACACCAAGAGCAGCGCCATTGACCTGGTCACCGAATACGACCAAAAGGCGCAAGACATCATCGTCCAGCTTCTGAAAAAACGCTACCCGGACCACGGCTTCTTGTCCGAGGAGAACCTGGATGAGCGCGGCAAAGAACCCTACCTGTGGGTGATCGACCCCATCGACGGCACGACCAACTTCGCGCACGGCAGCCCCATCTTCGCCGTCTCCATCAGTTTGCTGCATCACCTGAGACCCATGATCGGCGTGGTCTATGCCCCGTGCATGAACGAGTTGTTCATCGCTGTGCGCGAAAAGGGCGTCTGGCTCAACGACAAGCCGATTCGGGTGTCCAAACACGCCAAACTGGAACAGAGCGTGCTGGGGACGGGCTTTTCGTACAGTCAAGCACTCATTGAGAAAAACCTCAGCCACTTTGGCCGCTTTATCCGCCGCTCCAGGGCCATCCGTCGCCTGGGGTCTGCGGCGCTCGACATGTGCTGGGTGGCGATGGGGCGTTTCGATGGATATTGGGAGCTGGACCTGAAGCCATGGGACGTCGCGGCCGGTTGGCTGATGGTCGAGCAAGCGGGAGGGAGGATCAGCGACTTTCGCGGGGGCCCGTTTGCGGCCAAGGCCGGAAGCCTGCTGTGCTCCAACGGGCTGATTCACGACCAGATGATGGCCGTGCTCTGTGAGGAGGCGTAGATGCAGGCGACCTACATCAACGAGATCGCGCAGCACGAAGGCAAAGCAGTCGAGCTGCGCGGCTGGCTGTACCGCAAACGCGAGGGGGGCAAGATCATCTTCCTGATGGTCCGCGACGGCACGGGCATCATCCAGGGGGTGCTGTCCCGCGAACGCGAGGCTGCCTTTGAGACGGCCAAGAAGCTGACGCAGGAGTCCTCGCTGATCGTGCAGGGGACGGTGAAGGCCGAGCCGCGCTCCCCCGGCGGCTTTGAACTGCACGTCACGGACGTCCAGCCGGTGCACATCGCGCAAGACTACCCCATCACGCCCAAGGCGCACGGGGCGGAGTTTCTGCTCAACCACCGGCACCTGTGGATCCGCTCGGCGAAGCAGGTGCCCCTGCTGCGGGTGCGTCACGAGGTGATGCAGGCCATTCGCGATTTCTTCCACACACGCGGCTTCATCGCCACCGAGTCCCCGCTCCTGACCCCTATCTCGGTGGAAGGGACCACCACGCTGTTTGCCACGCCCTACTTTGATCTGGGCAACGCCTACCTCTCGCAAAGCGGCCAGCTCTATCTGGAGGCCACGGCGATGGCTTTGGGCCGCGTGTATTGGATCGGCCCGGCCTTTCGCGCCGAAAAATCGAAGACCAGAAAACACCTGACCGAGTTCTGGATGGCCGAGGGCGAGATGGCCTACTGCGACCACGACGCCAACCTCAAACTTCAGGAGGATTTGGTCAAATACGTGATCCAGCGCGTGCTGGACCACAAGGGAGCAGAGCTCCAGGCGCTCGGGCGCGACCGCGCTCCGCTGGAGCGGATCGTTTCTCAGCCTTTTGCGCGCATCACGTACGATGAAGCGATTGCGCTGGTCAACCGACCGGAGTCGCTTGCGTTCATGGCCCGGAAGTGGGCCCAGCGCCGCGGCGTGGAGGAAGAGGATCAGACGAGCGAGGGCGAGGCCAAAGCCGTGCAGGAACTGCCCACGCTGTCCCAGGCGGAGATTGACAAGCTGGTTTCCGAGCACACGCTGCGCATGGAGATCGGCGATGACTTCGGCGCGCCGCAGGAGGAAGCCATCAGCCATCACTTCGGCAGCCCGGTGTTCATCGAGAAGTACCCATCTTCGATGAAACCGTTTTACATGGAGCCGGATCCCTCGAATCCCGACCGGGTGCTCAACGCGGACCTGATCGCGCCGGAAGGGTATGGGGAGATCATCGGCGGCAGCTGCCGCGCCTTCGAGCTGGAGCTGCTGGAGCGAAAGCTTTTGGAGAACAACCTGCCGAAGGAGCCTTACGAATGGTTCCTGGACCTGCGCCGCTACGGCTCGGTCCCGCACGCGGGCTTTGGGTTGGGGGTGGAGCGCACGGTGGCCTGGGTGGCCGGGGT
>DATCIV010000172.1:0-2175 GCA_036507575.1 Candidatus Bipolaricaulota bacterium
TGGACGTCCGGGTCCAGCGAAAACAGGTGCTTCTGGCAAGGGAACGGTCTGGGCGCGCGCGCGATCATGGTTTTGGGGTGCGCTCGCTGAGCTTGGCGGCCAGGGCGGCGTCCACCACTTTCGGCACCAGATGAGAAATATCTTCACCGTAACTTTTGACCTCTTTGACGATCGAGGAGCTGAGGAAGATATAGCGGCTTCCGGTCATCAGGAACACGCTTTCCACGTGCGGATCGATGTCGCGGTTCATCAGCGCCATCTGGAACTCGTAATCGAAGTCCGAGTTGACGCGCAGCCCGCGCACGATGGCGTCCACCCGGTGCGAGCGGGCGCACTCGATGAGCAGGCCGTCGTAGGTGATGACCTGGACGTCGGTCACGCCGGTTTCTTCCAGCGCGGCCTCGACCAGGGCCTTGCGCTCCGACAGGGTGAACAGCGTCTGTTTGTTGGGGTTGTGGACCACGGCCACGATCAGGACGTTGAACAGTTTCTGGGCGCGCTCGATGATGGCCAAATGCCCGTTGGTGATGGGGTCGAAGCTGCCGGGATAAAGCGCCTTGGTCACACGGCTCCTCCCTTGCGCGGGATGCGACAAGGCTACCGCGCGCTGTGCGCCACGGCAAGCGGCGATTGGATCAACGCTTGAGGTACACCATCAGCGAGGCCAGGTCCACCTGCGACACGCCCGGGATGCGCGAAGCCTGGCCCAGCGTCCGGGGCTGCACGGCTTTCAACTTCTCGCGGCCTTCGCTCGAGATGTTGACCAGCTCGTCGTAGCGGAAGTTGGTCGGGATGCGCTTACCTTCCAGCCGCTGAAGCCGGGCGACCTGCTCCTGGTGGCGATGGATGTAGCCTTCGTACTTGGCGGAAATTTCGATTTCCTCGACCACGTCCTGCGGCGTGCCGTTGCGCGCCGGATCGAAGGCCGCAAGCGACCGGTAGTCGAAGTCGGGGCGCTTGAGCACCTGGAACAGCGTGGAGCCCGGCTCGATCCCGCGCGATTCTATGAGGGAAACGTTGCCATTGCGGTGGATTTTCGTGGTCTTCAAGCGCTTTAACTCCCCTTCCAGCTGCTCCTTGCGCGCCACGTACCGCGCATAGCGCGCATCGTCCACCAGCCCTGCCCGCCGTCCGTGCTCCGTGAGGCGCAGGTCCGCGTTGCCCTGGCGCAGCATCAGCCGGTACTCCGCGCGGGAGGGCAGCATGCGGTAGGGCTCCTCGGTCCCCCGGGTGACCAGATCGTCGATGAGCACGCCGATGAAGCCTTCCGTGCGCTGCAGGATCAGCGGCTCCCGGCCTTGCACCTGGAGCGCCGCGTTGATGCCGGCCATGATCCCCTGCGCGGCGGCTTCCTCGTAGCCGGTGGTGCCGTTGATCTGGCCGGCCAGGAACAGGCCTTCGAGCGCCTTGGTCTCCAGCGAGGGTTTGAGCTGCGTGGGATAGGCGAAGTCGTACTCCACGTCGTAGCCGTAGCGCACGATGGCGGCGCGCTCCAGGCCGGGGATGGAGCGGATGGCCGCTTCCTGCACCTCGGGCGGGGAGGAGGTGGCAAAGCCGCCCATGTACATCTCGATGCTGTCCGTTCCCTCGGGTTCCAGGAACACGAGGTGGGAGGTGCGCTCCGGGAAGCGCAGGATCTTGGTTTCGATGGAAGGGCAATAGCGCGGGCCCAGGCCTCCCAGCGTGCCGTTTTTCCCCGGGTTGAGGTGGAACGCCTCGCGCAGGATGCGGTGCGTTTGTGCGTTGGTGCGCATCAGGAAAACCGGGCATTGGTCCGCCAGCGCGCGCGGGGCGGCCATGAAGGAAAACGCAAGCGGCTCTTCGGCAGTGCGCTGCACGTCCATGTCCTGCGGCTGGATGCTGCGCAGGTCCAGGCGCGGCGTGGTGCCGGTGTTGAGCCGTCCCAGCTTCAGGCCCGCCTGCTGCAACGAGTGGGACAGGCCCACGGCGGGCGGCTCGCCCTCGCGCCCGGCTTCAAAGGATTTTTCGCCCAAATGGCAGCGCCCGCGCAGGAAGGTGCCGGTGGTGACGATCACAACCTCGGCGCAAATCGCGTCGCCGCCCTGCAGCGTCACGCCGCTGATTCGATCATGCTCCCAGGTGAGGCTTTCGACCAACCCTTCGAGCAGCCTCAAGCGCTCGGTTCGCTCAAGCACGCGGCGCATCACGCGCTTG
>DATCIV010000173.1:0-5036 GCA_036507575.1 Candidatus Bipolaricaulota bacterium
AGTACGCTACTTTTCAGGTCACCGCTGCGCCGTCCGTGAACCAGCCGCCCGTGGCGCAGTTTAGCTTCAGTCCGACTCAGCCGCTGCCGGGCGAAACGGTGACGTTTGACGCCACCGCCTCCTTTGACCCGGATGGGGCCATTGCCGAGTATCGCTGGGATCTCAACAGCGACGGCGTGCTGGATGTAGTGGGCAGCCGGGTGACGGCTCGTTTCAATACGGCGCGGGATTACCTTGCCACCCTGACCGTGATCGACAACCAAGGCGCATCCTCCAGCGCCTCCCAGACCGTGCGGGTGGTGCAGCTGCCCACCAACCAGCGTCCAACCGCAAGCTTCACCTTCTCGCCAAGCGCTCCGCAGGTGGGACAAAGCATCTCCTTCGACGCAAGCGCTTCGCGCGATGCGGATGGGGCGCTGGTGGACTACCGGTGGGATTATAACAGCGACGGCACGGTGGACGCGGTGGGCTCGCTCGTGAGCACGCAGTTCAACGCCGCCGGTACCTATCGCGTGACATTGACCGTGCTGGACAACGGCGGCCTGTCGCACGCCATCAGTCAGGATGTGACGGTGTCCACGGTGCCGGCGCCTGGAACGAACCCCATCCCCCCGGGCCTGATGGGCATCTTCATCGTGGGGGAAAGCACCAAACTGCACGTCGTCGTGCAAGGGGACGGCGCTTGGACGACGGTACGCCAGTATAAGATTGTGCTTCACACCAACACGGGACTGTCGAAGCCACAGCAACAAGTGCAAGGGGATGCCAGTGGTTCAGTGAGCGTTCCCAGTAACAGCGACGTGACGATCTCCGGCACGGTAGGAAATGGCCGTATTGACTTCTACTTGGACCAAAACGGCCCGCCGGGGGCGCTTCAGATTGCTGCCACCTTTGACACCAACGCGGATGGCAAGCTGGAAAGCAGCTCCAGCTGGATCTACATCGTACACAACAACCAGCGCTACCGACCGAGCCGCTCGCCGTTTGTACTGGTGGCCAATCCTCAAGGCACAGTGGCCGCGTTTCCGTTCGCAGGGAAGACACTGTACACCTGTGCAACTACCTTTCGTAGAGGTCAGTACCAGTCTTGCGTAAAGATTGGTTAGAGACGGACCTGGGGGCGTGGGCGACGACTCATGCCCCCAGGTCGTCTAACATCCGCTGGAACTGGGCTTCGCGAAGCTGCGGGATGCCCAGTTCGTCGGCCTTGGCTGCCTTTGATCCAGGGTGATCCCCGACCACCACGTAATCGGTGTTCTTGCTGACCGAACTTGAAACCGTCCCTCCGAAGCTCTTCACCAGTCTTTCCGCGTCGCCGCGGCTCAGGCGCGACAAGGTCCCGGTGAATACGAAACGCTTGCCTGCCAGCGCTTGGCTGGTCTTTGCGGACGGCGTGCTGCGCGGGTCCACCCCTGCCGATTTGAGCTGCTGAAGCAGTTCCTGGTTGTGGCGCTCGGCGAAGAAGGCCATGATGCTGCGAGCCACCCTGGGTCCGATGTCGGGGATGGCGGTCAAGCTCTGCTCGCCGGCAAGGCCAAGGGCAGCCAGGTTTTCAAAGTGCTGCGCCAGCACCTGCGCCAGCGTCTGGCCCACGTGCCGGATGCCGAGCGCATGGATCAGCCGATCCAAGGACCGTCCCTTGCTTGCCTCAATCGCTGCCAACAGGTTGGCGACCGAGGTTTCCCCCATGCGCTCCAATTGGACGAGTGGGTCCGCCTTCAGGTGGTACAGGTCGGGGATGGATTTGAGCAGCCCCTCTTCCACCAGACGGTCAACCCACTTGCGGCCAAGCCCTTCAATGTCCATGGCATCCTTGGAGGCAAAGTGGCGGATGCGCTCCTTGAGCTGAGCCGGGCAAGCGGCGTTGGGGCAACGCACGGCCACTTCACCTTCCTCCCTCACCACCGCGCTGCCGCAGACGGGGCAGTGCGTGGGCAGGCGGAACGGTATTTGAGCGCACGTGCGCTTGGCCTTGACCACCTGCACCACCTCGGGGATGACGTCTCCGGCGCGTTGCACCCAGACGGTGTCGCCGATGCGCACGTCCTTCTTGTCGATCTCGTCCTGATTGTGCAACGTGGCTCGGCCCACGGTGACACCCGCCAAGTTGACGGGGTCCAGCACGGCCACCGGCGTGAGCACGCCCGTGCGCCCCACCTGAACGACGATGTCGCGCACGACCGTGGTGGCCTGCTCCGCAGGGAACTTGTAGGCCAACGCCCAGCGGGGGGCGTGGCTCGTCGTCCCCAATTGCCGTCTCAGGGCGAACTCATTGACCTTGACCACGATGCCGTCCATCTCGTAAGCCACTGCATGTCGTCCGGCCTGCAGTCCGCGAAAGAAGTCGAAGATCTCGTCCACGGTGTGAGACACTCGATGATTCGGGTCCACGGGCAACCCACAGTCCTTGAGTGCCTGAAGCAACTGGGCTTGGGTAGCTGCGCCCAACTGCGACGGGTCCGCTGCGTCATAGGCGGTGAATTTCAATGGCCGTGAGGCGGTGACCTTGGAATCAAGCTGCCGCAGCGATCCGGCAGCCGCGTTGCGCGGATTGGCGAAAGTGGGCTCACCCTCCTGCAAGCGGCGCTCGTTCAGCGCTTTGAAGTCCGCGCTGTCCATGTACACCTCGCCGCGGATCTCCAGGCGCGTGGGAGATTTCCGCGCTGGCGGCGCCAGCAGCACCAGGGGCAGGTTACGGATAGTGCGCACGTTGGGGGTCACGTCTTCGCCGAGGCTGCCATCGCCGCGCGTGATGCCCTGAATCAGGCGACCGTCTTGGTAAATGATCTCTAATGACAAGCCGTCGAATTTGGGCTCGACACAATACGTAACCGTTTCAACGTCCAGCACGCGTCGGACGCGCTCGTCGAAGTCGCGTACCTCCTCCTCGCTAAAGGCGTTGGCCAGGCTGAGCATGGGCGTGCGATGCGGGGCTGTCTCAAACTGTGCCAGCGGCTGCCCGCCAACGCGTTGGGTGGGGGAATCCGGGGACTGAAACTGCGGATACTGCGCCTCCAGCTCGCGCAGCCGGCGCACCAGTTGGTCGTACTGCGCGTCAGAGATGAGTGGATCGCCGAGCACGTGATACTGGTGGTCGTGCTGCCGTATCTCCTGTCGCAGGCGCTCGATGTTGCGCTTGACGGTCTTGGAATCGCTGGACATCACACCAACCCCACGGTCACCCAAATGTCGTAGAGCGCGTGGGTGAGTGCCGTGATGCCAAACCCGCGGCCAACGTACAGTCCAGTGAAAAGAAACCCGCTCACGAGGCGGTAGGCAAAGCGACCCCACTCGAAAGGCTCTCCCAGCGATCCGATGTGATGGGCTACGGAAAACAGCGCTGCCGAGATCGACGCAGCCAGCAGCAGACTGACCCACGACTGCAAGTGGAACGCCTTCAAGAGGGCGGCAAGTCCCCCAAACAGAAGCACGCGAAACAGCAGTTCCTCATACAATCCTGCGCCCAGCGACAGCGTCAGCTGCACGGGCAGGCCATTGCCCGTCGCGCCCATCAAGACCGGGGTCTTGTCCAAAATGAACAGGACCACGCTGCCCAACAGCAGGGAGTAGAGCGTGGATTCCAGCACCACGCCGAGCAGGTAGACGGCCCTCAGCGGGGCGCGGTGATTGCGCCAAAGAAACAACAGACCCAGGGAGAGCAGCGCCAGTCCCTTGATCGTCCACATGCTGACCGATTCGGAGAATGGAAGCCAACGAATGAGCCACACGTCGGCCCCGTTGCGCAGCGAGGTGTTCAGCAGCACGGCCAGCCCTTCGTAAAGCGCAAAAAGCGCCAAACCCACCACAAACCCATAGACAGGCGCGCGCGAGGCACGCCCATAGCTCACCACGCTGCTCATCCGCGTGTCTTACTGCTTGGAAGGGGGTTTCGGGGATTCATAGCGCGCGCTGATGAGATCGATCAGGCGGCCGATCTTGAACAAGACCATCACAAAGCCCACTGCCACCAACAAGGCGGAAACGCCGATGAGGATGCTGCTGAAACTGCTCACCAAGCTCCCCGTCTCCTGGGCACGCGCATCGATGTGTAGCGAGATCAGCAAGGCGCCCACCAAGCCGCTCACCTTGGTTGTCAGCCGCATATGGCCTCCTTCAAGTGGATGCCCCATTATTGCACCCTGCGAGTGGACGGTCAACACCGGGTCGACATCACACAGGAGCCGGCGCGTGGCAGTTTGATTGTGTTTGATGATAAAGGACACATAGATATGGGCAGAGCATATAGTTGCATGCGACGCGTGTCTCCACCTTGCAGGACCGCGATCACCGGACAAAGTTCCCATCGCCGCTTTTGATTTGCTCAAGCGTCCTTGAGAAGCGGGTTTCTTCAGTGAGGTAAAGTCAATAAACACTCGAAAACCCGCAATCGTTGGAACTTGAACAAGCAGCGGTGTGCGGAAAGTGTGTCGTGTACGTTACTTTCCTCTCTGTGCGACGAAAACGGGGTCTTGACGGATGCGCAACGGGCCTGTTATGCTACGGTCGTTCCTTCCCCTCATCAGCAGGAGTGTCCATGAAGCAAATGGTGGTGGGAGAGTTTTCCTCTCTCAACGATACCTATACATTTGACCGTCTGGTCTGCGGAGACCAAAACCTGTTGACGGTGAAGGCCTCTCAGGCGATCGCAGAGGCTCCTGCTCAGGTGTATAACCCGCTCTTCATCCACGGCAAGTCCGGTTTGGGCAAAACCCACCTGCTGCACGCCATCGGCAATCGTGCGTTGGACCGAGCGCCGTGGCTGAAAGTGGTCTACGTGACGTCCGAACGGTTCACCAACGAGCTGGTGGACGCCATCCGCGACAAGAGAACCGAGGGGTTTCGCCAGCATTTCCGCCGGGCAGACGTGCTATTGGTCGACGACGTGCACTTCCTGAAGGATCGCACCTGGACGCAGGAAGAACTGTTTCACACCTTCAATGAATTGTACGAGCAAAAGAAGCAAATCGTGCTCTCCAGCGATCGCCCCCCCGAGGAGTTGTCGCAGCTGCAGGACCGGCTGGTCTCGCGCTTTCGCT
>DATCIV010000174.1:0-3037 GCA_036507575.1 Candidatus Bipolaricaulota bacterium
TTGCGCTTCATCCTCTTGGGAAATCTCCTCGCGCGCGCCGGCCAGCTGCCACCCCCAGCCCGCGCGCTGGCCGGCCAGTTGCAGGGCGTAGGACCAATGCGACGGGGCGGCCGTCGCCGGCTGGACGTCCCGGCGCGTCAGCGACCACTGCAGCTGGGCGAGTTCGGAGATGGGCCACTGGTGGCTCCAAGACCAATCCAGCACCTCGTTGGAGCCCACCAGGTGATAGAGCTGCAGGCGCCCGGACTGCGTTTGCACGGGCAGGGTGTAGTTCCAATCGAGGCCCAGTCCCGTTTCGCGATAACGGTTGTAATAATCCACGAGCAAGGCGCCGCGATTGGCGCCGTCCACGAACACCGGCAGGCGCCACTGGGCGAACCAGCCGCGCTGGGCGTCAGTACCCAGTCGGGGGAGCAGATCGTTGCGCTCGATGTCCTTCAGCGGGGCAAAAAACAGCGGCAGCCAGAACACGGGGATGCCATAGGTTTTCAGCGTGATCTCCCGGCCCAGCACCCACTCATCCGACCACAGGATGACCTGCTTGCCCCCCAGGGAGTACGAGGATTTCTCGACGGCATCCTCGCAAGCGCAGGTGGTGAACCGCGCTTGGTCCAGCGTCAGCTGCTTGAGCTGCTCGCCCTCGAACAGAAACTGAGCCCGTTGGCCCTGGTAGCGGATGGGATGTTCCTGGCCGAGTGCGTTCTTGAACGTGCCCTCGCCGCTGAAGTTTTCCAGCTGCATGGCCTGCACGCGCGTTGTGTCCCCGGCGATCTGCAACTCCAGCTCGAGTGAGTCGCCGCCTGCCTTCTGCGCCAACCCCGCCAACTCGACGTCGCCCTGGGCGCGCAGGCGCCAGCCGCCCTGCTGCGCGCGCTGAAAGGTCAACGCCTGGGCCGTCAGCTGAAACTCCTGCGCCTGCACGGCCACCTGGCCTTCCAGCCGAACCTCCTCCAACTCCTTTGCAAAGCGCAACGTTCCCACCTGAGCCTGGAACTGCAGCTGCCCCAATTCACCCTGCGTGTTCACGGTGAACTCGAACAAGGTGATCTCGCGCGGGGCGAGCGGCTCGCCGCTGCGCTCGAGCAGGGCTTCGACGGACTTGGCTTGCACGCGAAAGGAAGGGTCCGAAAGAGACACCTCGCCCGACGCCTCCAGACGCCAGTGCTGCGCGTCGAGCTGCTCCAGGCGAAGCTCCTGCGCGTCAATCGTCTGTTCGCCGTAGCGTGCGCGCACGTCGCCCTGGGCCAGAAACGACTGCCCGTCGTCGGAGATCTCCAGCGCCTGGGCCTCCACTTCCAAGGGAAGCTGACTCGTTTCTTGAGCGCCCGCGTGCACGCCCGGCAGCGCGATGAGCAACAAGACGGCCGCGCGCGCAAACCAGCGCCCCAGCTCCAGCCGGCTGAGCCGATCCACGTTGAAGATCAGCACGACGCCGGCAAGCCCGAAGACGATGTTGGGCAGCCAGGGCCCCCAGTCGGGCGGCAACAGCTCGCGCCGGGAGAGCACGATCACCGTGTAGAGCGCGCCCTGGAACAAAAACGCAAGCAGCAGCCCCACCACCGTGCCCATCGCCCGCCCGCGCAAGCCGAAGCTCAAACTCAGGGGCGCGGTGAGCAGCGCGTACACCAGGGCGCTCAGCGGGAGCACGAGTTTGTAGTGATACTCCACCACCAGGTTGGACACCGGCTGTCCGGCTTTTTGAAACGTCTCGATCTGCTTTGCGAGCTCGCCCAGGTTCATCTCGCGCGGCTGGCGCTGCTGGACGAAGAAGTTCTCGATGGCGTCCCCCACCTTGATGGTCAGGGTCTCGAAGCGGGCCTGATAGCTGAGCGCGCCCTCGGCGTCGAAGACGTGGGCGATGCCCTGGCGCAGCGTCCAGTTGACGCCGTCCCACTGCGCTTCCTTGGCGCTGATCATCTGCGGGAAAGGGCCGCCCAGCTCGGGCAGGTACGTCTGGCCGTTGGGGTCGTAGACCAGCACGTCCTCCATGCGCTCGGTCTGGCGGTAGTAGCGCTTGACGTAGAAGAAGCGGCCGCTTGCGTCCTTGAAGATGGTGTTGTCCTGAATCTGCGGGAGCGCGCCGCGCGAGGCCAGCCGGCCGAGCAGGTTCCAGTACTGTTGCATGCTCCACGGCGTCACCTGCTCGTTGAGCAGGAACGTGAACGCGGAGATGATCAGGCCGAAGGCCACCACCGGCACGATGGCCCGCCGCAGCGAGATGCCGCTCGACTGCAGGGCGATCAGCTCCCGGTCGTGCACCAGCCGGCCCAAGGTCAGGAACACGCCGAACAACACCGCGATGGGCAGGCCGACCACGACCAGCTCCGGCATGCGATAGAACAGGATGCGCAGCAGGTCGGTCCACGACACGTCGCGGTTGATCATGTACTCCGCCAGCAGGGCAAGCAGGTTCATGCTGATGAAGATGATGATCACGGCCATGGCCAGGCAGTAGGGCGGGACCATCTCGCGCAGGATGTAGCGGTCGAGCCTGGGAATCATGATTGGAGCGCGCGGCGCAGCGCCTGCTCGTCGAGTGCGTGGCGGGCGTGTTCCACCCCGTCGATCAGCACCACCGGGATGTCCAGGCCGTATTTGCGAAATGCTCGCGGGTCCTGGGCGATGTCCACGGTGACCCATTGGAAGGGCGTGCCGCTTGCGACCTGACGCAGGATGGTTTCAGCCTTGCGGCACAGGCCGCACTCCTGCTTGGTGTAGAAGGTGACGGTCTTCATGCTGCGCATTATACCTGCCTCGGCCTTCAGGTCAGCACCCTTGCGCCTGCGCTTGAAACTGCGGTAAGTTCGCCCTTAAAGCCTGCAGGACTTGGGCCTCCTCCGGGGTGAGAGACGACTTTGCTTCCAGCTCCCGGATGCTGCGTTGTGTCTGTTCGTAGCGCCTGGGATAGAGTTGGCACAAGTAAAAGTCCAGGTACGGGTCTTCGACGAGCCCCTGCGCTTGGATTTGTTCGTAAGCGGCGATCGCGGCGTCGAGGTCTGCGGCTTCCAGGCGGAAAGCGGCCACCAGCGGCATGCGG
>DATCIV010000175.1:0-2983 GCA_036507575.1 Candidatus Bipolaricaulota bacterium
TCATCCTGCTCTACCTCTACATCGCAAACCACGCGCAGGATCGTCGCACGCTCTATCTGTTCGTGGCCGCCGGGGTGCTGGCTGCGCTGTGCAGCAGCCTTTACGGCCTGCTGCAATACAAGGCGGTCGTGCTCGGAATACCCGGCGGTACAGGCGGGCCTCACGCCATGATCTCGAGCATGGGCAACAAGAACTTCCTGGCCGAATTCGTCAATTTGTGGATCATCCCGGGGCTGGTCCTGTTGGTGGGCTTGAAATCCGCCTGGTCCAGGCTCGCCGTGCTGGGCGCCACCGCCGTCATCGTGATCGCCTTTCTGGCGGCGGATTCAACCGGCGCGCTGTTGGGGCTGGTGGGCGGTTGTGTCGTGTGGGCCGTCGGCTGCGCGACCTTTCCAAGGCTGCTGCGCTGGACGCTCGGCCGCATCCGCTGGGTGGGGCTGTGGGTGGGGCTGTGGGTGGCGCTGCTGGCGCTGCTGTTGGCGCTGGGTCCGCTGGGATGGTTGAAGCCCCTATTGACGGCCCAGGAGCTCCAACACGCCTCCCTTGCCACGGACTCGCTGTCGCCGCCGGTTTCCTTGCTGCAAGGGCCGATCGAACAACTGCAACGCATGATCGGCGCGCTATGGGAAGCGGGCTCGGGCAGCACGCGCGCGTGGGATTGGTGGGTCGCCTTCGAGATGTTCAAGTCTCACCCGTTGTTCGGCGTCGGCCTGGGGCATTACAAAGTCCTGTTTGTGGACTACAAGATCAAGTTCCTGCAAACCGAAGCGGGGAAAGCCTACGATTTCGATATCCCGCGCGCAGCACAGGCGCACAACGATTACCTGCAAGCCGCCGCCGAAATGGGCTCCGTAGGGGTCGCCGCCTTGCTGTTCGGCCTGCTGACCCTGGCTTGGCACGCGCTGCGCCAAGTGTGGAACTCGCGGGGAACTCGGCAGTTTGTCGCCCTGGCCCTGTATTCGGGCGCGTTGGTGCTGTTCATTGACGCGGTGGTGAACTTTCCCGCCCACTTGGCCGCCTCGGCGTTCAGCGCGGTGCTGTTGCTGGGGCTTGCTCACTCGCCGGCAGTGACAGATCGAAGCAAGACGTTCACGCTGCAAGGCGTCAAGCTGCGCGCGCTGGTGGTCGGGTTCCTGGCTTTTTCGTGCGCGGTCAGCGTACTGGCGTATCGAGATTGGGCGGCCAACGTCTATTTCGATCGGGGGAACAGCTATTTGGACCAGGGCCTTTATCAGCTCGCGCGCGAGGATTTCGAGAGAAGCCTGACGCTGGACTTTCAGCCCGCCGAACTGCTGTACAAGCTGGGCATCGTGCACCAGGCGCTGGGAGACTCTGGGCAAGCTGAAGCCTACTTCGAGCGCGCCATGGACAGCTTCTTGGTGGAGGAGTTGTTTCTGACCCTGGGCACGCTCAAGTATCAGCGCGGCGACTACGACGGCGCCGAGGCGTTGCTGCAGAAACTGGTGGCCTCCAAGCCCAACGATCAGTTGCTCAGGGAAGCGCAATTGATCGGGGCAATGACCCAGGTTCGCAAGGGAAACCTTGAGCAAGGCGTGGTTCAGCTTGAGGCTTTGCTGGAAAGATACCCGGCGTTTGAGCGCGTCTATTTCTCTTTGGGCGAGGCCGCCCTCCTCTCTGGCGACCAGGCGCTTGCGTTGCAGTATTATGAAAGGTCCCTTGAGTTGGTGGAAGCTCAGTTAAGATCGCTGCAAGCCCAATGGGATCAGTGGCAGGGCAAACAGATCCCCATCGACATCTACTCCCGCCTGCGCTCCAACCTGGAGCGCTATGCCAAGATGCGCGAGGAAATCCAGAAGACCATTGGCCGGCTTTCAGGCGCACAAACCCCATGATGTGACCTGTTCTTCTCGATTGCGGCAAGATCGCATGCCGCTTAAAATGCAGCCGGAGGACTTGAATGTTTGATTTCGTAAAGCGCACGGTGGACCGTCTGTTTGGAGAGACGCCGGAACAAAAAGTCCAAAAACTGCACAAGACGCTGGAAGCGGTCAACGCCCTCGCCGACGACGCGGGTCAACTCAGCGACGAAGCGCTCAAAGCCAAGACCGCCGAATTTCGACGGCGCCTGGAGCAAGGCGAAACGGTTGACGATTTGCTGCCCGAGGCGTTCGCCGTGGTGCGCGAGGTCGCCAAGCGCGCGATCGGGCTGCGACCGTACGACGTGCAGATCCTGGGCGGCGTGGTGCTGCACCAGCGCCGCATCGCCGAGATGAAGACCGGCGAGGGCAAGACGCTGGTGGCGACCTTGCCCACCTACCTCAACGCGTTGGCCGGGAAGGTGCACGTGGTCACGGTGAACGACTATCTGGCCAAGCGCGACCGCGAGTGGATGGGGCCCGTCTACGAGTTTCTGGGCACCCGCGTGGGCCTGCTTCAGGAGGCCATGGACCCCAAGGACCGTCAGCAGGCGTATGCCTGCGACATCGTCTACGGCACCAACACGCAGTTCGGCTTCGACTACCTGCGCGACAATTTGGTCCCTTCGCTCGCCCAAAAGGTGCAAGGACCGCTGGATTTTGCCATCGTGGACGAGATCGACAACATCCTGGTCGACGAGGCGCGCACGCCGCTCATCATCTCCGGCTCCACCCAGCACACCGCGCAACTCTACAAGCAGTTCGCCAGGCTGGCCACGCGCTTTGCCAAGGACGAAGACTACGAGATGGAGGAAAAGGCCCGGCGCGTCACCCTCACCGACGCCGGCATCGCCAAAATCGAAAAACTGCTCAAGGTGGAGAACATCTACTCGCCCGAATACATCGAGCTGCTGCACCACCTGGAACTGGCGCTGCGAGCCAGGCTGTTTTACCACACCGATCAGGAATACATCGTCAAGGAAGGGCGCGTCGTCATCGTGGACGAGTTCACCGGGCGCCTGATGCCCGACCGGCGCTGGAGCGACGGGCTGCACCAGGCGGTCGAGGCCAAGGAGGGCTTGGAGATCCGCCGCGAGAACCAGACG
>DATCIV010000176.1:0-8436 GCA_036507575.1 Candidatus Bipolaricaulota bacterium
TTCCTTTGCGTTGTGCGCGCTCTTGTTTGTGGGCTTTGGCGGGCTGGGACAAAGCGTGCTGTTGGTCTACACCTACGACAGCTTCGTCTCGTTCGGTCCGGCCAGGGAGATCGCCGCCCGCTTCGAAGCGCTGACCGGCGCCCAGGTGCAGTTCGTGGCAAGCGAGGACTCCCGCTCGATGCTGGCCCGCATGCTGACCGAGCGCGCAAGCGGAGGCACGAGCGCGGACGTTTTTGTCGGCGTGGAGGCCAACGACCTGGCCACGGCGACCGAAGAGGGCGCGTTCCTGCCCTTGAGCGAAAGTGACGTGCCCAACCTGCAAGAAATCCCCGTCGCCTTGCGCTTCGACCCGCAAAACCGCCTGGTGCCCTACGAGCACGGGTACATCACGCTGGTCTACGACGCGCAAGCGGTGAGCGAAGAGGAGTTGCCCCAAACCTTCGAGGCGCTGACCGACCCGCGCTACCGTGCCCAACTCATCGTGGAGGACCCGCGCACCAGCAGCCCGGGCCTCAGCTTCCTGCTGTGGACCATTCACCAGTTCGGCGATCCGGGGTATTTGGACTACTGGCGACGGCTGCTGCCCAACCTCCTCACGATCACGCCCGGCTGGAGCGAGGCCTTCGGCCTATTTATCCAGGGCGAAGCGCCCATGATGGTGAGTTTTTCGACCGATCACGCCTACGACGTGATCGTCAACGGCAGCGACCGCATCCGCGTGCTGTTACTGGAGAACCAGGGCTATCGCACGATCTTCGGGGCCGGGGTGGTGGACACGGGCGACCAAGTGGAACTGGCCAAGCAGTTTGTGAACTTCCTGCTGTCGCCGGAGGTGCAGGCGCTGTTGCCGACCTCGGAGTGGATGTTCCCGGCAAACCCCGCGGCGCTGCTGCCGGTGGCCTTTTACCAGAACGCGGTGAACCCGCCTCAAGCGGTGAGCGTGGAGGCCGCTGCAGTGGGGGAGAACCTGGAGCGCTGGCTGCGGGCGTGGAGCAACGTGATCGTCGGCCAGTAGGGGCCTCTCGTCCAGAAAGGAGTTTCATGTTCCACGCCATTCCCTCTGCCATCGTCGAGAGGATGCGCCAGTTGGAAGCGCTGGATGCGCAGGACCGCCAAGACGGGACGCCGCAAGCCAAGCGGCTGCGCCAGATCCCGCCGGAGACGGGAAAATTCATCGCCCTGCTTGCGGCCACGGCGCCGCAGGGAGTTTTTCTCGAGATCGGCACCAGCGGGGGTTACTCCAGCTTGTGGCTTGCGCTCGCCTGTCGCGAGCTGGGGCGCACGCTGGTGACGTTTGAAATCCTGCCGGCCAAGGCGCAGCTGGCGCGCGAGACGTTCAGGCAGGCGCAGGTGGAGGACGTGGTGACCTTGATCGAAGGGGACGCCCGCGAGTTGCTGGATCGCTACGGCGAGGTCGCGTTTTGCTTCTTGGACGCGGAGAAGGAGGCCTATCAAGCCTGCTATGAGCTGGTCATCCCCCGCATGGTGCCCGGCGGGCTGTTGGTCGCAGACAACGCCATCAACCATCGGGAGGCGTTGGACGCGATGTTGCAGCGTGCGCTGAGCGACGAGCGGGTGGACGCGCAAATCGTGCCCGTGGGCAAGGGCGAGCTGGTGTGCAGGAGACGTTTTTCGACTTGGGCTAGCGGTGCAAAACCCATCGGCGGGGAGTGAGCCAATGGCCCGGATGCGTTTTGTTGAAAGCGCTTATCGAAACTGATACGCTGGCCGCGTCATGTCTGAAGAATCCGGCGGCGTGGTTCAGGGCAAAGTGGTCCGCATCCGCAACTACGGGGCGTTTGTGGAGCTGCCCAGCGGAGAAGTGGGCTTGGTCCACATCTCGGAGATCTCCAATGAGTTCGTGCGCGCCGTCGCCGACCACTTGAGCGAAGGGGACACCGTCACCGTCAAGGTGTTGGGCCGCAACGAAGAAGGCAAGCTCAATTTGTCGATCAAGCAGGTCATGCCCCAGGAAGTGGCCAGCCTGCGCTACGAGCAGGAGATCGCCCAGGTGCAGCGCGACCTGTCCGAGCGCGAGAAGCACACCCCTCAAATTGAGCTCAACCAGGTGGAAGAGCCGACCGAGAGCCCGTTCATGGAGTGGATGGAGCAGGCTCAGAAGGTGCTCGGCCACGTGGAGCGCAAGCGCATGAAGCACAAGCCCGTCGAGCAACGCCCCCGCCAACGCCGCTTCCCGCGCCGCCGTCCGCGATGATGGATCCGCTGGCTGAGTCCACCCTTCAATCAAAAGTCTTTTACCGAGGGAAGATCCTGCGCCTCGAGCAAGTGCAGGTGCGGCTGCCCAACGGCAAGCAAGCCCAACGGGACATCGTGCGCCATCCGGGAGCGGTGGCGCTGTTGGCCTTGCTGGACGAAGGGCGCAAAGCGTTGCTGGTGCGCCAATACCGCAAGGCCGCCGAAGCTGCTTTTTGGGAGATCCCGGCCGGCACGCTGGAAATGGGCGAGTCCCCGCTGGAGTGCGCAAAGCGCGAGCTGAACGAGGAAACCGGCTACGAGGCCAAGACCCTCACGCCGCTGCGCCGATTCTACACGGCGCCCGGCTTTTGCGACGAGCTCATCACGTTGTTTCGCGCCGAAGGGCTTTTCCAATCCAACAAGCACGCGCCGCCCGAGGATGAGTTCCTTCAGGTGCAGGCCTTCAGCCTGGAGGAAGCCGAGGGGCTGCTGGAGCAGGGTCACATCTGCGACGCAAAGACGATGCTGGCATTGGCTCTGTGGCGTTTAGCCCGGTGAGGTCTCCCTTCCCTTGCGAAGCGGGGGAAGGGGCAACCGGAGGTTGCTTGGGATGGGGGTAAGTATTAAGGGTCGCAGATGCCCACGTCGTGGAACCCGGTGAACAGACAGATGAGCGACTGGTTGGCGAAGCGGGCGGTAAACGACAACCGGTGCGACGCGGGGAGTTCCGGATGTCCGGTGAAGGCGTAATTGACCTCGTAGGTGCTGATCTTGGCTCCCAGCCCCAAGGTGATCATCGGACCGCCGCGCAGTACGATCACGCCGGCGCGCACGGCAAGGCCGCTGACTTCCGGCGTGTTCAACTCGGTGAAGCGGAATTCGCCGCCCAGGTGAAAGATGCCGGTGGTCTCGATCTCAGTGGCCAGGGTGATGTTGCCCAGCATGCCCACGGAGGCGCCCAACCGACCGCCGATGCGCCAGGGCTCGTCATGGCCGCTGTCGTAGCTGACGCCGATGGGGATCAAGTTCTCCACGATCGCGCCCACGCGCACGTAGTCGAGCGTTCCTCCGCCAAGCGGGAAGGTGAACAGCCCGGAGGGCGACAGGGTCAAGCCCACCGTATTGCCGCCGGGGAGGGTGTTGACGCGATAGAGCTGGGCGCGCATGCCCAGGGCGATGTCCTCCAGCGGCGGCGTGCGCAGGAAGGTCAATGACAGGTCCTGCAGCGTGGCGCCTGCGGAGGCGTAAGCGCCCAGGCTCGTGTAGTCGAACCTTCGGGTCACTTCTCCCTCGTTGTTGCGACCGCTGATGTTGCCGACGTTCAGGAACAGGGCGCCCGCGCCGAAGTTACGACCGGCGAAGGTCACCCCGCCGTAAGCGGCTCGGCCGAAGCGGCTCTCCACGTTGAACTCAAAGGCCATGGCGCGCAGCAGGGCAAGGCCCGCCGGGTTGAGAAACGCGGTGGTTTCATCATCGGCAACGCCCACGTAGGCGCCGCCCATGCCCAGGGCGCGCACGCCCGCCTCGATATCCAGCAGGGACAAGACGTTTTGGGCGTGGACAGGGAGGATCGAGGCAAACAACAGCATCAGCGTGCTCAGCAGGCACCGTTTTGTCAGAACCATCATAATCCTCCCCTTGCTCACCGTTGTACGACCAGCACATCGACCGGCGTGCGCCCTACCCCTTGGCTGGTGGTGAAGGTGGCGAAGAAGAAATAGGGGCCGTTGGGCACGGGCTGTCCGAAGTCGTTGTGCAGGTTCCACCTGAAGATGTTCGTGTTGACGTCAAGCTCCGTGGAGAACACCAGCTCGCCGCGGATGTTAAAGATGCGCAGCGACGCGCTGATCGCATCCGGCGGGAATTCGTAATAGAAGTTGCACAGCGTCCTGCACGGGTTGGGATATACGTAGATCAAGGGCCCGCCGTGCTTGGGGCCAACGCGCACTGCTTTGGTGACCGAAGCGCTTGCGCCACGGTTGTCGGTGACGGTCAGGGTGACGTTGTACGCGCCGCCTTGGAGATACGTGTGCATGACGGGCTCGCTCGACGGCGTCTGCACTTCCAGCGTCGCGCCGTCCCCGAAATCCCAGAACCAGTTCACGATAAAGCCGTCCGGATCGCTGGAGGCGTCAATGAAGCTGACCTTCTCGTTGACCTGCGGGGCCTGCGGCGTCGGCGTAAAGTCGGGGATCGGGGGCAGGTTGGTCGTCACGTCCGTGATGGTGAACGTGCCGTCAATGACGGTGACGATCAACACCTCGTGCTCCATGTTCTTGACCAGATCGAAAGTCAAATCAATGGGGCTGACGGCGCCGGGACTGCCCACCGCTTGGGCTTGAAAGGTGAACAGCGTGACATCGTCCGTAAAGCCGATGGGGGCAGCGGTGTCCATGACCAGGGTGCCCACAAAGCGCACCAGGCCCTGATCGTTCTGGATGTTCTTGGATGTGACCTTGAAGGATTCGTTGAAGGTAAGCTCTGTTACCATGAAAACGCCGGGGTCGAACGAAAAACTCCCCTGGATGCCCACGATCTCGTCCAGAATGTCCTGAGCCTTGACGTTCACCGAAACCGTCTGTGCCGGCTCTGCGGTGACGGAATCCACGGACAACGTAGCTGCGGATTGGGCAAACGCAGAGAAGGGGACACTTACGATAAAAGCCAAAACGAAAAGCCAGCTACACTGTTGCCGTGCGCTCATCAGAACCCTCCCGCTCGCCCATGACGGTATCGTATCATACAGTGGCCGGGGCGACGTCGTCTGTATTGAACAAAACGATCAAAACAGCTTGCCAAGCTGGAACGCCGCCGCCACGGCCAGTTGGTGCGACCCGCCGAGCTGACTGTGAGAGGCAAAGGCATAATCGATCCTCACCCACTGGTAGCGAAATCCCAACCCCAGGGTGAACGTAAACCCGTTGCCGGTATGAAAACCCGTGCGAAGGGCCAGCGTGCCTACCTTGGGGACCGGCAAGCGGTACTCGGCGCCCGCGTGCAGGCCATCGGCGGTGTTCAACTCCAGCCCTACCGTGGTCACGTCCTGTATGACTACTGAAGCGCCCAAGCGCGCGCCCAATCCCAAGGATTCTTGAGTGCCGTCCCCGTAGGTGATCCCAGGGCCGAGGTTGTCCATCGTGGCGCCCAGGCGCAGCGACTGAACCGACACCGGACCCAGGCTGAGTTTGCCAAGTTCCCAAAGAATGGAAGGATCGAGTGCAAAGGTGGCGCCGCTGCCCTCGGCCAGGGTGTTGACGCTGAGGAACTTGAAGCGCAAGCCCAGGCCCAGCGATTTGAGCGCGGGCACGCCGATGAAGGAGCCCAAGCGCACGGCCCCGGCGGTTAACAGCGAGAACTGGCCATAGTTCAAGGGAGCGCCCTCTTCATCCTGCTCGTCGCGCTGGACCAGGCCGCCCACACCGAAGAACTGCAGCCCTGCTCCCAGCGATGGCAACGCGCCCATCAAGGCGCTCAGCGAGCTTTGGCTCAGGTGGCCTTGAATCGTGGCATGGGCATACCATTGATCCAGCAAGGCAAGCCCGGCCGGGTTGTAGATCAACGCTTGCTCATCGTCCGCAAGGCCGGCAAAGGCGCCGCCCATGCCGGTGGCGCGCACGCTGGTGCCGAAATCGAACAAGGAAACCAGGGTAGACGGCTGACCCCAGGCGGTGGCAGCCGTGATCAGCAGCAGAAGCGCGGCGGACGCGAAAGCTTTCATGGGTTATCCCTTCATCGTTGAACGATCAACGATCCCGTGCCGCGCCCCACGCCGCGGCCGTCTTTGTCGAAAGCAACGACGACGAAGAAGTACGCGCCGTTGGGGACCGGTTTGTCATCCAAGCCTCGCAGGTCCCACGTGAACCGACCTGCTTGCACGTTCAACGCCTCGTTTCGAAACACTTGTTTGCCCGCAGCCGAGAAGATGTATAACGACGCGTCTTGTGCGCTGGCTGGGGTTTGATACACGATGGTGGCTTCGGTCTTGGCCGGCTGCGGATAAACGTGAACCAGCACCCTGCCCGTTTCGGTCGGGGCCGATTGCAGCACGGTGATCTGCTTGGTGAACGTGTTTGAGCGCTGGAAATTGTCCGTGACCGTCAGCTCCACGCTGAACGTGCCGGGCTGCGTGTACACGTGGGTCGTGTTTTGCCCGGTACCGGTCGTGCCGTCGCCGAAGTTCCAATTCCATTGCTCAAGTACGGTGCCCTGGGGCAGCGCGGTTTGATCGGTGAACTGCACGGTCTGGTTGATCACCGGTTGAGCAGGCGAAACGCTGAAGTTCGCGGTGAGCGGCTGGCGGGCGACGATGGTGATCCGGCCTTCGGACATGGTATAGGGGATGAACACGCCGTTGCTGTCGTTAAAGGTGGTCAAGGACAGGGCCAGGCCCGTGCTTGCGTTGATTTGGCCCACCGCGGTGAAGGTGAACTCCAGTATGTCGCCCTGCTGCAGGAACGGTGCGCTGGTCTTGGCCACCACGAAGCGCACCTCGCCCACCTGGTTGTCGATGGCTGAGGCGAACACCGTGTAGCCGTTGAGGCCGTCCACCCGGCTGACCTGGGCCACTGCGCCGTTGAAGTTCAGTCGGCCTTGAAAATCGGAAAGGCCGGTGCCCTGGATGCCGCTGATCGATAGCGTGGCTTTGGTCGTCAGCCCCTCAGGCAGGGAGATGCTGGGCAGGCTGACGGTGGTCGCAGATTGCGCCTGGCCTGATGAAAAGTGCAGCAATCCAAAGGTGACCAAAGCGCTCGCGGCCAGAAGCTTCCATTTCATGGTTTAATCCCAAGGCCCATGATGAAAAGTGCATCACGGAACTCAAAGGACACGCGTCTTGCGCTGCATGTACGATGGTCACTTGAAAGCGAAAGCCCCTTCCCAAGCGCGCCTTGGGAAGGGGCTCTGCAACAGGTTGAACTTAACGGAGGATCGGGAACTTTTCCACTAGACTTCTTACGCTTTGGCCCTGGAAGCCCTTGGCGGTGACCACGTACAGGTACACGCCGTTGGCCAGGGGTTTTCCACTGAGGCTTAAGCCATTGAACGTCAGCGCGTTACCGGAGGTTTCCTGGTCGAACACCACGCCGCCGGCCAGGTCATACACCTGTACGCGGATGCCGGCGATGCCGGACCCGGTGGCCTGGAAGCGGAAGCTGCCGCGACCCTGGGACAACGCCTGCACGCCGCTCAAACTCAAGGGCGTGGGCGCTGCTGCAAAGGCAGAGGCCTGCGCCAGCGCGAAGGGGATGTCCAGCGCGCGCGCGTCCACCAACGCCTCCACGGTCAAGCTCGGGGCAAAGGACCGATCGGACGCGCTCACCTGCAGCTCGACGACGGCCCCTTCATGGAAGGCTCGGCCGTCGGTTGCGACCGCCAGGAAGCGCGCCTCGCCCAGCAGGTTGTCCACGTGGTACGCCAGCACGCGATACCCGTTTGCGCCCAGCACGTTTTGCACCTGAAGGGCGGCAGGATCATAGGAGATGCGGCCTTCGATGCCGCCCAAGCCCATCCCCTGAATATCGGAGACGTTCACGCGCAAGGTTTGCGCGTTCAGATCGAAGCTCAAGTCCACCTCGGCCAGCGTCGCGCGCGAGCCCGTCAGCCAGTTCCACAGGTCGCCCAAGGCGCTGTGCCAGGGCCTTGCGGCCGCCACAGCGGCGCTTGCAACGACGGCGCTGGGAGCGGGACTGGTGCCGAAGTTGATGGCCAGCCGTGCGATCTCGGCCACGTCCGCCGAGGTCAGCTCGGCGCAGCCCGGGATCTCGTCCGTGTCGGCGAAGGGCGGCGCCACGTCGGCGATGCTCTTTTGCTCGTCGGTCATGATGTAGTTGAGCGTCGTGTTCTTGGGGTCGAAGGCGCCGGTCGAGGGCGGCGGATCGTCGTCCGGGGAGGGCAGCGTGGGGTTGGTGCCCGTGCACGCCAGCAGCGCCGAAGCCAGCTTGAGCGCGTCGCGCACCGTGGGTTGCCCGTCCATGGCGATGTCGCCCGGGTAGAGCAGCGTGACTTGGCCCGCGGAGATCGAGATGTCGTTGTTGGGGTTTTGATTGGGCGTGTCCGGGAACGGGAAGCCCACGGGCATGCAGTTCATCTGGTCCACCAGCTCGAAGCAATCGAAGGTGAGCACCAGCCGGGTCACGTCGCCGGGATCGCCGATGGGTTCCACGAAGATCTGGGCGATCGTGCCGTCCTGGTAGGCGGTGAGCAGCGGGTTGTCCGGGTCGCCGTCGCCATCCACATCGAAGG
>DATCIV010000177.1:0-4528 GCA_036507575.1 Candidatus Bipolaricaulota bacterium
TCAGCCCTTCTCTCTCGAGAAGTACGAGCAATTGCGCAGCCGCGTGTTGGCCTACCTCCAGGGCCGAGAGCTCTACATCCAAGACCTGTACGTGGGCGCCGATCTGCGTCACCGCATCTCGTTGCAAGTGATCTCGGAGTCTGCATGGCACGCGCTGTTCGCGCGCACGCTCCTGATCCAGGACCTGAGCGAAGAGAAGATGATGAAGTTTCTGCCGGAATACACCATCGTCCACGCGCCTTACTTTCGCGCCATCCCCGAGCTCGATGGCACGCGCTCTGAAGTCTTCATCCTGATGAACTTCAAGCGCAAGGAGATCCTCATCGGCGGAACGGAATACGCCGGGGAAATCAAGAAGTCCGTGTTCTCGTTGATGAACTACCTCCTGCCTCTGAAAGGGGTCATGTCGATGCACTGCTCGGCCAATTACGGCAAGGACAGCAACGACGTGGCGCTGTTCTTCGGGCTCTCGGGCACCGGCAAGACGACGCTGTCCATTGACCCCACGCGCAAGCTCGTGGGCGACGACGAGCACGGCTGGTCGGATGAGGGCGTGTTCAACCTGGAGGGTGGGTGTTACGCCAAGGTCATCCGCATCTCGCCCAAGGACGAGCCCGAGATCTACAAGACCACGCGCATGTTCGGCACCATCATCGAGAACGTGGTCATGAATCGCGTCACGCGGCGCATGGACCTCAACGACGATTCCATCACCGAGAACACGCGCGCGGCCTTTCCCATCAAACACCTGGACAACGCAAGCCCGCAACAGGTGGTCGGCCACCCCAAGTACGTCTTTTTCTTGACGGCGGATGCGTTCGGGGTGCTCCCGCCCTTGTCCAAGCTCACCCCGGAGCAGGCGATCTACTACTTCCTGTTGGGATACACTGCGAAAGTGGCTGGGACCGAGCGCGGCGTGGTGGAGCCGCAGGCCACGTTCAGCTCATGCTTCGGCGCCCCCTTCATGGTGCAGCACCCCAGCGTCTATGCGGACTTGCTGGGTGAGAAGATACGCAGGCACAAGGTTCAGGTCTGGCTGGTCAACACGGGTTGGACCGGCGGGCCTTACGGCGTAGGCCAGCGCTTCAAGCTGGAGTACACCCGCGCCATGGTCCGCGCCGTGATGAGCGGCCAGATGGACCAGGCCAAGCTCCACCAGGAGCCCTGCTTCGGGCTGTCGATCCCTCGGGCGGTCCCCGGCGTCCCTGCCGAGGTGTTGTTGCCGCAGAACACGTGGGCCGATCAAGCGGCATATGATGCTCAAGCTCGCCAACTGGCACAGTCTTTTGCCAAACACTTCAAAGAGTACGCCGGCTACGTCTCCACCGCCGTCAGCGCCGCAGGTCCACGAACGGTTTGAGAAGTACTCCTCCAAGCAAGTCGGGGCGAGACCACCTCGCCCCGACGCAACTTTGCCGATTGAAGTCGGATGTAGCTCTTGAGTCTAGCCGAAGAAGTTGAAGAAACTCTCTCCGGAGACACCCTCGACCGGATAATCCATGCTCAGCAACTCCGCGTCCGTGGGCGAAGCACTCAGGGGTTGACCGGAGTTTGCGTTGATCGCGCCGCCGAAGATCACGTCGTTGCCTGCCACCGGGCTCGCCACGATCGCGGCGCGCGCCTGTGCTACGGCATCCAGGATTTGGGAGACGGCAGCCGGTCCGCGCAAACGGGAGATCAGGCTTTCGTTGACAAGCCCGCTTTGGCCACCCCCCGTGCGGTTGGAGATGCCCACCAGTGGGGCCACGAACGTGTTGTCTTCAAAGCCGCTCCAGACGTCTCGCACGGTCCAGGCGCCATCCCGCACCAATTCCAAGGTCTTTAGATAATACGGGCCCCAGTTCCACTCGACGCCCGTGATATGCGAGTTGGGCGCAAACGCGGACATGTCCGATTGATAGCTGACGGAGAAAACGCCGCGATCCTGAGCCGCCGTCGGCACCGCCGGCGTGTCTTCGTGCATCGTGACCACGTCCGCCCCGTCGTCGATCAAGGCGATGGCTTGTTGGCCTGCCAAGCCTGGATCGAAGAACGAGCCCAGCGCCGTCACCTGCATCGTCACGTCCGGGTTCACCGATTTGGCCCCCAAGTAGAAGGCGTTGAGGATGCGGATGACCTCCGGGATCGGAATGGCGGCCACGTAACCCAGCTGATTGGTTTCGGTCATCAGACCGGCCACGATGCCCGACAGATAGCGCGCTTGATACATGCGCCCGAAATAGGCACCTTGATTGGGCTCTTGGGTGGAAAAGCCTGAGCAGTGCTCGAACAGCACCGTCGGGCTGCCCTTTGCCACGGATTGCGTACCGGGCAGAAACCCGAAGCTGGTGGTAAAGACGATGTTGGCCCCCGCATCCACCAGATTTTGCGCTGCCTGGCCAGCGTCGGCGTCCGAGACGCCCTCGACCGTGAGCGTCTCCAGGGACACGCCGGTCAAGTTGGCCGCTGCAAACTTGCGGCCTTCATCGTGGCGAAACGTCCAACCTGCATCTCCCGGCGAGGTCAGGTAGACCCAGCCGGCCTTGATCGAGCTCTGGCCCCATACTCGATATCCAAAGGGCACTGTGCCAAGCAGCACCGCCCCCCCCGCTGCCCGCTTGAGCAGCGCCCTACGCGTGATCGCATGTTGGAGCATAGGCGACCTCCTTTTCCGCCGTGATTATATTCCTTTCATCCTCCCTTGTGAATAGCGATCTCCTAAGCCCCGGATGCGTTTGAACTCAGTTGACGAAATCAGACAAGATGGTATACAGTAAGCAACTCGGGACACCTGGAGACTCAGAAGCGGGTCCAAACCATGACAGCACAGAGGATCGCTCAACCGTGACCACCTTGCCTCCCCTGCTCGAGCTAAAGGGCATCACCAAGCGCTTCCCCGGCGTTTTGGCCAACGACGGCGTGGACTTGCGGGTATTCTCTGGCGAAGTCCACGGCCTGCTGGGCGAGAACGGCGCCGGCAAGACGACCCTGATGAAAATCCTCTACGGGCTGTACCAAGCCGACGAAGGAGAGATCCGCGTGAGAGGGCAAGCGGTAAAACTGCGCTCTCCCAAAGACGCGCTGGCGATCGGCATCGGCATGGTCCACCAGCACTTCAAGCTCGTGCCCACCCTCACCGTGGCGGAGAATATTGTTTTGGGAATCAGGGATCGCTCAACCCCGTTCATGCACCTGAAAGAGGTCAGGAACCGCATTGCCCAACTCTCCTGGGATTACGGCTTGCACGTGGATTCCAGGGCGCCGGTGTGGACGCTGTCCACCGGCGAGCAGCAGCGCGTGGAGATCCTCAAAGCGTTGTACCGCAGGGCGGAGTTGCTCATCCTGGATGAGCCCACTGCCGTGCTGACGCCGCAGGAGTCGCAGGCGCTGTTTGGCACCTTGAAGCATCTGGTGGATGCCGGACTGACCATCATTTTCATCACGCACAAGCTCAAGGAGATCATCGCCGCAAGTCGCAACGTCTCGGTGCTGCGCCGTGGAAAACTGGTTGTCACCAAGCCGACTGCGCAGACCACGAAGGAAGAACTGGCGCAACTCATGGTCGGCCGGGCGGTCCTGTTTCAAGTGGACAAACAACCCTGCCGTCCAGGCGCGGTCGCGTTGGAGGTTGAAAGCGTAGAAGCCTTGAACGACCGACAGCTGCCCGCGCTGCGCGGCGTGATGTTCTCGATTCGGTACGGGGAAGTGCTCGGCATTGCCGGCGTCTCGGGCAACGGCCAGCGCGAGCTTGCCGAAGTGATCGCCGGGCTTCGGCCCGCGACGGCCGGGCGCATCCAACTGGACGGCAAAGACGTGACCAACGCCCCCGTGCGCAAGCTGAGGTCGCTCGGCATGGCGCACATCCCTGAGGATCGCATGGGCCAGGGTTTGGCCCTGCCGCTGTCCATTGCCGAGAACATGGTGCTGGACAGCTACCGCCTGCCAGAGTTTGGCAGAGGGCCGTTCCTCAGCCATGGCGCGATCGAACAGCGTGCGCAGCAGCTGGTCGAAAGCTTCGACGTGCGGGCGCCGGGCATCCACGTGCCCGCCCAACAGCTGTCAGGGGGCAATTTGCAGAAGGTGATCCTGGCCCGTGAGCTGCACCGCCAGCCACGCGTGATCGTGGCCAACCAGCCCACGCGCGGCCTGGACGTGGGATCGTGCGAGTACGTGCGCGGCAAACTGATCGAAGCGCGGGATCGTGGCGCGGCCGTGCTGCTGATCTCGGAGGATTTGGACGAGGTGCTCGACGTCTGCGACCGCGTGGTCGTCATCTATGAAGGCTGTTTGACCATGGCGCCTCCCGGCGCGGATCACCAGCTGCTGGGTCTGATGATGGCGGGGGAGGGCGTGCCGCATGGGCCTGCAAACTCCTGATCCACAAACGCCGCCCAAGCCTGCGCGCACGCGGCTGGGAACGCTGCGCATGGAGAAGCGAGCGGCTCCCTCCCAGGCTATGCGCTGGCTGATGCCTTTGGCCTCGGTGGCGGTGGCCCTGCTGCTGGGGGTGATTCCGCTTTTGCTGCGCGGCGTCAACCCGCTCGATGCG
>DATCIV010000178.1:0-3087 GCA_036507575.1 Candidatus Bipolaricaulota bacterium
AGTTGGGTCAACCGCTGTTAAAGCGGGCCCAACTGTTCGACGTGTACACCGGCGAGGGCGTGCCCGCCGGCAAGCGCAGCTTGGCGTATGCTTTGACCTACCAAGCACCCGATCGCACACTCACCGACGAGGAGGTTTCCCAGCTGCACCGGAAGATCCAGCAAGGGCTGCAAGAGAAGCTGGGTGCTGAAATCCGTGGGCTGACTTGATCTGATGCGCTCCTGAGTTGGAGTTCCAAACTGGAGCGGATGGACCGTTTGGCTATGAGTTATGGCTCTTGAACACATTCCAGCTGGCAGCGTTAAGTTATAGACGGACCAAGCGAAAGGTCATTGCCTGTCATTCCTGCGAAAGCAGGAATCCAGATCAGCTGAGGATTCGTCTGGATCCCCGCTTTCGCGGGGATGACGATCAAGACAGGCTTTTTCTGGTTTCTTAACGCCGCCACTCGAAAAGTGGTAATGACAAATCATAATTCAATCAGGCCAAGTCTTGGACAGGCGCTCCATTTCACCGTGAGTTGCCTCGATCTTCATCTTGAGCCAATACAACAATACGTCAGTCTTAGCCCAATGCTCGATATGGGCATCGCTACCAGGAGCAGCCTGCCGGAGAAGGTCGAGTTCAACGAGGTAACGATGGCTGAGTTCGGCTATCTCTTGCTGCAAGACCTCCAGCAAGTCTGAACTCCACTCCACTTTGTGCGCTTTTGCGGTAGCCATCATTTACCCCTCTTTCCCCGGTGGAGTCGGCGCTCCTCACTATAAGCGGGTTGCTTAGCAGTGTCAATCACATCTTTTTTTGTTCAGGGTTTCATGCCTCGATGGATGAGGGCGATGCCGCCGCTCAAGGGTTTGAAGGCGACCTGCTCAAAGCCCACTGCCGCCAGCAGGGTGGACAAATCCTCTCGGCCCGGAAACCGGCGTATGGACTCATCCAGATAGCGATAGGGGGCTTGTTGGCCCGTGATCCATCCTCCGAGCAAGGGCAATAGATGACGTAGGTAGAGCAGATAGAGCTTTCCCCAGATGCCCCGAGGCTGGGAGAACTCCAGAATCAGCAGCTGTCCGCCGGGCTTGAGCACCCGGTATATTTGTGCAAGCCCGCCCTCATAGTCCGGCAGATTGCGCAATCCAAAGGCAATGGTCGCGATGTCAAACGTGTCTTCGGTGTAAGGCAACTCCATCGCGTTGGCGGTTTCGAGATGGACGCGCTCGGCGCACGCTGCTTGTTCTGCCTTCTTTCGAGCCAGCGCCAGCATTTCTGTGGAAATGTCCACTCCGGTCACTTGCACTTCAGCCTTTCGAGCGAACTCAAGGGCCAAATCGCCCGTCCCCGTGCACAGGTCCAACACGCGGTCTCCCGCCTGGGGAGCCGCCCAGCACACCACGGCTGTGCGCCAGCGTTGGTCTTGAAAGAAGCTCAACCAGCGATTGGCGCGATCATAGCGTCCAGCCAAGGCTGAAAACATCTGGCCGATTTGAATGGGGTCCTTGTCGAGCGGGGCCATCCGTTACGCCGTCAGGTTGGATTTGCGCGGATGGTAAAGGCCTTTGATCTCCACTTCGATGTGCGCGACCTCAACGCCCGCCAGAGCCTGCACGCGGCGCTTGACCATGGCGATGGCTTGTTTGGCCACGTCATCCAGCTTCAAGCCATATTGCACAACCAAGTGGAGCTTGATGCGCAGCGCGCCGCCCTCGTCGCTTGCGATGTGAATGTCCGTGTGCTCCCGGCCGGCCTTGGAAAAGACCCCTCGAACCCCTTCATTGGGGCTCAAGCCATGGATTCCGGAAACTTCGTTCAAGGCCCCTCGCACCAGCGCGGCAATCGCTTGATCGGAGATGAAAATCTCCCCGCGCGGACGGACCTGTGGTTTGCTGGTAGCGCTGATCATGGTTTAATCTTGACGGAATAATAGCTGATTTGCAAGTGCTTCCAGATGCCCCGCGCGCTCTCCCAGCGGCGCAAGCGCGGCGATCGCTTGGGCGCTGAGTGCGCCGGCGCGGTGCCGGATTTCCTCGGCCTCCTGATAGTCTAATATCGAATGGCGCAGGCCGGCATCCCGTTTTTGATCCAGCAGATCGTCCATCAGCTGATAGGCTTGCCCAAGGCGGAGTCCGAATTCCTGCAAGCGAAGCACTTGTTCCACAGTGCCGCCGCCCAGCAGCCCGCCAACTTGCGCGCAAGCAGAGAGCAGTGCGCCCGTTTTGAGATCCTGCATCTGTTGAAAGGCGTCGGGAGAGCCGTATTCACCTTGCAGGTCCAGGTGCTGCCCTCCAACCATGCCCAGGGAACCCAAAGCGTGAGCGAGGCATCCGATCGCTTCAACCACCGCATCCGGCGCAGCTTGCGTCATTTGGCATCGGGCAAACCACTCAAAACCCAATGCCAGAAGCGCGTCGCCCACCAGGATGGCCGTGGCCTCCCCAAAGCGCCGATGCACCGTGGGCCGACCGCGACGCACGTCGTCGTTGTCCATGGCGGGCAGGTCGTCGTGAACCAGCGAATACGCGTGAAACAGCTCCACCGCGCACGCCGCGGGCAGGCATGCCACAGGATCTGCACCCACCGCCTCACAGGCTCCCAGCACGATCAGCGCACGCACGCGCTTTCCGCCTTCGACCGCGTAGCGCATGGCCTCGTGCAGTTCTGACGCACCGGGAAGCGCATCCACCGCCGGCAGATGGCTATCAAGGTAGGCTTCAACCCGAGTGCGCCGCTCAGCGCTGACGGGATCGAGCCTCAAGGCTGAATCAGACATCGGCCGCTCATTTCACGCGGTTGAGGAATTTCGAGCAATCTCAACAGCGTCGGTGCGACATCGCACAATGCCCCTCCAGAGCGCAATGTGACGGATTGCCTGCCCACGTAAATGCAGGGAACCGGATTGGTGGTGTGCGCCGTGTGCGCCGAGCCGTCCGGCTGCAGCATGCACTCAGCGTTGCCGTGGTCGGCGAGCACCAGCGCCTCACCGCCAACCTCCTCGACGGCCTCCAACACCACGCCCAGCGCCACATCCGTCGCCTGCACCGCCTGGACGGCGGCTTGAAATACTCCCGTGTGACCCACCATGTCTGGATTGGC
>DATCIV010000179.1:0-3047 GCA_036507575.1 Candidatus Bipolaricaulota bacterium
CTAACAGCCTTCTCGTATTGCGGCTTCGTTGGCATTGAGTTCAAGTTGGACGCGCGGGATGGCACCTACCGTCTAATAGAGATCAACCCTAGGACGGTGTCGGGCAATCAGCTTGCCATCAGCGCGGGAATCGACTTTCCCTGGATTGGCTACCAGTATCTGACCGGCTCCGGGCTCGAGGCTTCGCCGGTCACGCCGTTCCGCCCGCAGGTCAAGTACGTCAACGAGGAGTGGGATGTGCAGGCCTATCTCGCTCTCCGGAGATCCGGCGCTCTAAGTCTCAGGGGTTGGTACGACTCGCTTCGTGGGGCGCAGGCCTGGGCCATCGGAGCGTGGGATGACCCGCTGCCTCTGGTGGCTGGGCTCTGGCGGTTCTTATGCCGCACGCGATCTCGTACTACAGGCAGTCCCGACGCCGGCCCCCGAAATTGAGGGCGAGGTTGAACTCGTTTCATAGAGGGCTGTATCCTTGAGCAATAACACCATTCCCAATCACACACAGGAGGGCACAATGAAACGCAAAGCTACAGCAGTTTGGCAAGGCGGCCTTAAGGACGGCAAAGGCACCATCTCCACGGACAGCAAGGTTCTCTCAAATACGCAGTATTCCTTCAGCACGCGCTTTGAAAACGGCGTGGGCACCAACCCTGAAGAGCTGGTCGCGGCTGCGCATGCAGGGTGTTTTTCCATGGCGCTTTCCGGACAACTGGGAGGGGCGAACCTGGTCGCAAAAAGCATCAGCACGACGGCGACCGTGACGATGGAAAAGACGGACGCCGGCTTCACCGTGACCGAAGTTCACCTGGAGGTGCGGGCCCAGATTCCCGGAGCGAGTCAGCAGGCGTTTGAGACGGCGGCCAACAACGCAAAGGCGGGCTGTCCGATCTCGCGGCTGTTGAAGGCGAAGATCACGATGGATGCAAAGCTGGAGGCATAGCACAAGCAAGGAAGGCTTTGAGAAAAGGGCTGGTCTATGCGCAAGACCTCCAAACCGAGCGCCTGGCGTCTGCCGCGAGGGCTCCTGATCATTCACGAAGACAGGGACATCCTGGTGGTGGACAAGCCGGCGGGGCTGTTGACGATGGGGACGGATACGGACAAGACGCGCACAGCGTACTACGCGCTCACCGATTACGTCCGCAAGGGATACTCGAAATCGCCAAACCGCATCTTCATCGTGCATCGACTGGACAGGGATACTTCGGGGATACTCGTGTTCGCAAAAAGCATGGAGGCTCAGCGCTACTTGCAGGACCATTGGGATGAAACGAAGAAGAAGTATCTGACCGTGGTTCACGGTCGGTGCGAGAGGAAGTCGCAGACGATTTCCACCTATTTGGCGGAGAACAGCGCCCAGGTCGTGTACTCCACTTCCGACCCCGGCAAAGGGAAATTGTCCCACACCGCGTATACGGTGCTGAAGCAGACCAAGGATTTTTCATTGCTTGAAGTGGATCTGTTGACGGGCAGGAAGAATCAGATCCGCGTGCACCTTGCCGACATCGGGCACCCCGTGGTGGGCGACCGCAAGTACGGGCAGGGGAAAGAGGTCCACGCGCGTCTGGCGCTCCATGCGTACTCCATTTCCTTCAAACACCCCTTCAACGGCAGGCAACTCGCCTTTGAAGCGAACGTGCCGCTCTACTTCGAGCAATTGGTGGGCAGCGTGGAGTGCAGGCATGATCTGTCGCCAAGCAAATAGCCTCCGCCAGCGCCCCTTACCCCAGCTGGCGAATGCGCTGGATGCGCTCCTCCAAGGGCGGATGGGTGCTCCATGCGCCGCGCGCGGCCTTGCGGACCTTGGGGAACGGATTGACGATGTACAGGTGCGCGGTGGCCCGGTTGGAGCCCCGCAGCTCGTGGGTGTCTTTCGTCAATTTCTCAAGCGCTGAGGCAAGTCCCTCCGGGTAGCGCGTGAGCTTGACGGCCGTGGCGTCGGCAAGGTATTCGCGCTGGCGCGAGACCGCAAGCTGCACCAGCGTGGCCAAAATCGGCGCCAGGATGGCCAGCGCCAGCCCCACGATCATCAGGATGGCTTGGCCCTGATTGTTGTTATTGCTGCTGCTGCGGCTGCGCCCGCCCCCGAACCAGAACATGTAGCGCAGGGCGAAATCCGCCAGCATCACGATCGCGCCCGCCAGCACGCCCACCATCATCGAGTACAGGATGTCGCGGTTCATGACGTGGGACAGCTCGTGCGCCATCACCCCTTGCAGTTCGGCGCGATTGAGCTTCTGCACCAAGCCGGAGGTGATGGCCACCGAGGCGTGCTCTGGGTCGCGGCCCGTGGCGAAGGCGTTCATGGCCTCGTCTTCGATGAGGTATACCTTGGGCATGGGGATGCCGCCTGAGATGGCCAACTCCTCCACCACGTTGAACAGCTGCGGCATGTCCTCGTGGCGGATCTGGCGCGCGCCGCTGACGGCCAGGATCAGGCTGTCCCCGCTGAAATAGCTGAATAGGGCCATCACCGCGGCAAAGGCGCCCGCCAGGATCAGCCCGCCGACGGAGTTGCTGAAGAACACCAGCCCCACGAAGGTGCCGACGGCGACGAACAGTGCGCTCATCGCCGCGATCAGGACGAAGGTGTTGCGGCGATTTTTTGCGATTTGCTCGAACATCGAAAGAGCCATACGCCTCCTTGCTTAGAAGGAAACTTTGACCGGCTCCCGCTCTTCCAGGGTATCCACCTCGAACAGGATCTTGGGCCTGAAGTCGAACGAGTTGGCGATCACGTTGGTGGGCACGGTCTCCAGCTTGGTGTTGTAGGAGGTGACTGCGTCGTTGTAGTGCTGGCGCGCGAAGGCGATGCGGTTTTCCGTGGCGGTCAGTTCCTCTTGCAGCGTTTGCATGTTGGTGTTGGCCTTCAGGTCGGGGTAGGCTTCGCTGACGGCAAACAGGCTCTTGAGGGCCCCGCTCAGCATGTTCTCCGCCTGAGCCACCTCTTGCACGTTGCTGCCGGCGCTGATGGCCATCTGGCGCGCTTTGATCACGTTCTCCAACACGTCCTTCTCGTGCTTCATGTACCCCTTGACGGTCTCCACCAG
>DATCIV010000180.1:0-2667 GCA_036507575.1 Candidatus Bipolaricaulota bacterium
CCACAGGCCCAAGCCCACGGTGCCCGCCGCGCCTGCGGCGTGGACGATGGCAAGCAGCCTGCCGGATTTCAACAGCGCGCAGACGAGCGCCGTCGCCAAAGGCAGGATCAAGAGTGCCTGCAACGGGCCCATCACCCCTTCAACTCCCGCAACTGCTCCATGTCCACGGTGTCAAACGCCTGGCGGATGCGAAAGACGAAGATGCCCAGGATCGAAATCCCCACGAACACGTCGAAGAGCACGCCCAGCTCCACCAGCATCGGCATCCCCGAGGTCATGGCGACCCCCGTGAGGAACAGCCCGTTTTCCATCGTCAGCAAGCCCACGATCTGGGTGATGGCCTTGCGCCGCGTGGCCATCAAGAACAGGCCCATCAGCACCAGCGCCAGGGATACGATCAGCGTGATGGACATCCCGCCGGCGCCGCGAGCCAGCAAGGGCTGGGCCACCCATTGCGCCAGCACCACCAGCGCCCCGGCGCTGAGCAGCGACAGGGGCACGTTGATCGTCGTCTCGATCTCCCGCTTGATCTGCAACCGCGCGATGAGGGCAAACAACGACCACGGGATCAGCGCCCCTTTGATCAGCAAGGTCAAGGCGGCCATCACGTACAGGTGAAAAATCCCCGTTTGCAGGGCAAGGGCCAGGGACAGCGCGGCAAGCAGCGTCGACTGAAAGGCGTAGACGCGCACGTAAGGCAGAAGCCGCTTGTAGCCCACCAGCAGAAAGCCGGTCAACAGCAACAGCGCGTTGAGGATATCCACGGCGCCAAGCAACGCATCCGACATTCAGACCCCCTAACAAAAGCCCATCACTTTACACTCAAGTTGAGTTCGACTCAAAAACAGGACCAGTTTTGTCAAGTACTCTTAGATCCCTCCTCTTCCCAGGAAATGCATGATCAAGGCCATCAACGACAGCACGAAGGCGATGGCAAGCACATCCGGCAGGCGAAACAAGCGCAGCTTGGCCTGCGCCGTCTCGGTGGCCGCCACCGCAGCGGCCAAGGCGACGACCTTGAGCGCATAGGCGCCCAGACCCCAGGGCAGGTTTTGGGTTTCCATGGCGATGCCCAGCGGGAAGAACGCGTTGGCCAGCAACGAGAAGAAGATCAGCAGCTTGAGCGCGCCCGCCCACTCCAGCAACGCCAGCGAGCGGCCCGAATACTCCAAGACCATGGCCTCGTGCATCATGGTCAGCTCCAAGTGGGTGGATGGGTTGTCCACCGGAATGCGCCCGTTTTCAGCCAGGGTCACCAAGAACAACCCGGCAAAGGCAAGCAGTTGGGCGGGCGCCAGGCTGATCCCACCTGAGGCAACGTGGAATGAAACAATCGAGCTGAGGTCGGTCGTGCCGGCCGTCACGGCCACCGTGAACACCGCCAGCATCATGGCGGGCTCGATCAACGACATCACCATCATCTCGCGGCTTGAGCCCATGCCGCCGAACGCGCTTGCCGCATCCAACCCCGCAAGCGCCGTGAAGAACGCCCCGAAAGCGAGGAGATAGATCACCACGATGGCGTCCCCCACAAAGCTCACGGGCAGCGGCGTCCACACCGTGGGGACCAAGGCCGCCACCGTCAAGGTGCTCGCAAAGACCAGGTAGGGCGTCGCCCGGAAGATCCAGGTGGTGTGCTCCGAAAAGCGCTCGGACTTATGCAGCATCTTCATCAGATCAGCGTAAGGCTGGAGCAGGCCGGGCCCCCTGCGGCCCTGCATCCGCGCCTTCAAGGTCTTGATCAACCCCCGAATCCAGGGCGCAAGCAGCAGCACCAGGGCCAATTGGCCCACCAGCAGCAGCGTCGCCGTCCATGTGCTCATCGGGACACCCACAGCGCCGCGAGCAACGCGAGCAGCACGTAAATCAAGTAGAGCTGCAGGCTCCCCGTCTGCATTCGGCGCACCTGCGCGGCAAGCCACAGCACGCCTTGAGAAACGGGCCGGTACAGATAGCTTTCAAAGGGCGAGCTGATGCTGACCTTGTAGTGAATGCGGTTTCTGAAATAGGGGGACACGCCGTGCTCCATCTCCACGTCGCGGCGCGGGCGGTAGATCGTGCGAAAGACCATGCGAATGGGCTTGGAGAAGCCGGTGGCGCTGTACTGCATGCGCGGGCTCAGCTGTTTCAAGCCGCAATCCCAGCTGGCTCCCCAGCTGTGCCTGCCGTATCTGCGAACCCCCTGCACGGCCAGGAAGACGGCTACACCGAGCAGCGATGCCAACGCCAGCAACCCCACCGGAGAAACCGTGGCTTTCTCCCAGGCCGTGGGGAAGATCACCAGCCCCCCGCTTGCGCTGATAGCACTCAGCGCGGAAACGCCCGTCCACCCTTGCGCCACGGGGTTCAGCAGTTGCAACACCCCTCCCGGCCACAGCCCCGCCGCAAGGCACAACAAGCCCAACAGGGCCATGCTCCCGCGCATGGACCAAGCGACTTCTTGCGCGCCCGCAGCCTGCGGGGAGCGCGCGGCCCCCAAGAATGCGATCCCAAACGCCTTGACGAAACAGCCGATGGCAAGCGCCCCGGCCAGCGCCAGCAGCGCGCCGCCGATCGGTGCGGTCAGATGCAAGACGGTTTCCGGCACGCTCAGGCTCAACAGGAACGCCTGAAAGGTCATCCACTCGCTGATGAAGCCGTTGAGCGGCGGCAGCGCCGAGATCGCCA
>DATCIV010000181.1:0-2155 GCA_036507575.1 Candidatus Bipolaricaulota bacterium
TCGAGACCGTGTACACGTCCGTCAGGTACATCGTCACCGGGTCGTCCACCTTCTCCCCCAGCTTGAAGGCCGGGGTGGGGGAGGTGGGAGCCAGCAGCAGATCCACCTGCTGGAATGCCGCGCTGAAATCGCGCTGGATCAGCGTTCTTACGCGTTGCGCTTTTCCGTAGAACTGGTCGTAGTAGCCCGCACTGAGCGCGTACGTGCCCAACAGGATGCGGCGCTTGACCTCCGGGCCGAAGCAACGGTCGCGCGTCTGGGCGTACACGTCGTAGAGCGAATCGTCGCTCATGCGCCCGGTGTAGCGCACCCCGTCGTAGCGGGCCAGGTTGGCGCTTGCCTCGGAGCACGAGATCAGATAGTAGGTGGGCAGCGCATACGGCGTGTGCGGCAAAGAAACATTGACAAAGCGCGCGCCCAGCTTGACGAACGCTTCTTTCCACGCTTTCAAGCGCATGGCAGCCGGTTCGCTCACCCCCTCGACATACTCCTTGGGGATCCCGATGCGAAAGCCGGAAACCCCCTGATCTAGCCCATCCAGGTAGTCGACGTTATCAGTGGCAAGCGAGGTGGAATCCAGCGGGTCGTGGCCGGCAATCACGCCAAGCAGCAGCGCGCAGTCGCGCACGTCCTTGGCGATCGGGCCGATCTGATCCAACGACGAAGCGTAAGCGATCAACCCGTAGCGAGACACCCGCCCGTAGGTGGGCTTCAAACCCACCACGCCGCAGAAGGCGGCGGGCAGGCGGATCGAGCCGCCCGTGTCCGTGCCCAGAGCCACGATCGCTTCGTGCGCGGCGACTGCGGCGGCAGAGCCCCCGGAGGACCCGCCCGCCACGCGCGCCGGATCGTGCGGGTTTTTCACCGGCCCGAACGAGGAGTTCTCGTTCGAGGAGCCCATGCCGTACTCGTCCAGGTTGGTCTTTCCCAGCACCACCGCGCCTGCGGCCTTGAGTTTGCGGACCACGGTGGCGTCGTAGATCGGCACGAAATTTTTCAGAATTTGCGAGCCGGCCGTGGTCTTGATGCCCTGGGTGGAGATCAAGTCCTTGACCGCCACGGGGATGCCGTGCAACGGGCCGGCGGGCGCGCGTTGCGCTTGCTGAGCCACTTCCTCGTGCGGGAGCAGGGTCAGATACGCGTTGAGCGCTTTGTCCTTGGCTTCGATCGTCTCGTACAGATCCGCGACCAGCTGGCCCGGCGTGGCCTGACCTTTGCGGTACATGTCTTGCAGCTGGTGAGCGGTCAGCTCGTTGAGTTTTGTCATGATTGCATGTTCCTGTGATGACGTCACACCATAGCAGTTGCCCCGTTTGCCCGCAAACGGCGTTTGCCCGCAAATGCTGCAAGGTCAAGGGAAGCCGGTTTTCACGTTTCTTTCATGGTATTTGCAGTGCTGCGCAGCTACCCTTGACCCAAAGCATATCGTCACACAAGGAGGGCCATTTTGAAACGCAAATTCATCGCCTTGACCGTCGTGGTGTTGTGCGCTCTGGCAGCGTGGGATGGGACTGCCTGGGCGCAGAACTGCACCGGGCGCACCAAGCGCGTGCCGCAGGACTGCCGCACCATCCAGATGGCCGTGGACCGCGCCAGCGCCGGGGACATCATCCTGATTCGACCCGGCACGTATCGCGAAAACGTGGAGATCCGCAACAAGCGGCGCTTGACCTTCGAAGCCGAACGCGCCACGGACAACCGCGCCGTGATCGTCCAAGGCCGCGCTGCCGGCACGGATCCCATCTTTCAAATCGACAACTCCGACGACATCACGTTCGAAAACGCCTTCGTGTTCCAAAACGGCACCGCGGGGCTGTTGATCAACAACAGCGAGCGCGTCCAACTCACGCACAGCCAAAACGCACACCTGATCATCCAGGACAACGAGCAAAGCGGCATCGTCATGTCCGGCGGTTCCTTGAGCGGCGAGTTTGTGATCGTTCAAAACAACGGCACCGACGGCGCCGGCTTGGGCATCGAGCTCTCCGGCAGCGCGCAATTCCAGCTGGCCAATACCCAAATCCTCAAGAACCCCAGCGGCGGGGTGATCGTTACCACAGGGGCGAGCGTGCAACTGGACCAATCTGAAATCATCGACAGTCTCGGCCCTGGCGTGTACGCCAAGGAAGGCTCAGTGCAACTCACAGACACCTTG
>DATCIV010000182.1:0-5917 GCA_036507575.1 Candidatus Bipolaricaulota bacterium
GCGGCGTGCCAATCAGTATATCCCCGGTGTCAAATAGGGCCACGCGGTCCGCGCCAACTTCGGCTCGGATGCGCTGTACCAGCGTGGCCCGCGCGGCCAAGCCCCCCACGTCGTTGCCGCCGATGGGTCTGGCGGGCAGCACTTGCCCGTGATGCTCTTGGCTGTGCAGGAGCGTGATCGTTGCGGAGCTCAGCCCCTGTGCTTGAAGTGGTGCGTTGCCTGCAAGAACTGACAAAAGACCGAGCCCAAGACACAGAAAATATGTGAGTCGCCATGCGCGTAAAACCACAGGTGCCTCCTCAAGGCCCGCCCAGAAACGGAACGATGCCCGCATGCTGCTCAGGGGTTTCAGTCTAGCGCTGCATCTGCACAGCGTCAACGGCCAGGGCCTGCGGCTGACTTTGCCTGTTGACTTTTATGGCAAATCGTGCTACAAGAAGGGTAGAGATAATCTTCAGGCTGTGTCGGTACAGCCTTTGATTCTTGGAGAACCCTCCAACGACTGCCCACTCCTGCCAAGGCAGTCGTTTTTTGTTTGCCGCCGTTTCGCATAATGGCTATCATAAACCCATTCCTGCTGAACTTGAAGGGAACCATGCCCCTGTTGACCCTGGTGCAAGCCGTAAACGATGCGCTGCATACCGCGCTGGAAGCGGATGAGAACGTGCTGGTATTGGGCGAAGACGTAGGCAGGAACGGCGGCGTGTTTCGAGCGACGGAAGGGCTGTTTGACAAATTCGGCGCGCATCGCGTCATGGACACCCCCCTGGCCGAATCAGGCATCGTGGGAGTTGCCATCGGCATGGCCTTGTATGGACTGAAACCGGTTGCCGAGATCCAATTCCAGGATTTCATCTATCCGGGCTTCGACCAGATCGTCTCGGAATTGGCCAAATTTCGCTACCGATCCGGCGGGGAATACACCTGCCCGGTGGTCATTCGTACCCCGTACGGCGGCGGCATTCGCGGGGGCGGGTATCACTCCCAGAGCGGCGAAGCGTACTTCGCCCACACCCCTGGACTCTACGTGGTGATCCCTTCCACCCCCTACGACGCCAAGGGTCTCTTGTTGTCCGCGATTCAAGCGCATGACCCGGTCATCTTCATGGAACCCAAGCGCCTTTATCGCAGCATCAAGGAAGAGGTGCCCCCAGGAGTCTATATCGTGCCCTTGGGGAAGGCCGCCGTCAGGCGCGCGGGAACCGATGTGACCCTCGTCGGTTACGGCTCGATGATGCAGGTGTGCTTGGAGGCGGCAGAGGTCGCGGCGACGCGCGGCATCTCCTGCGAGGTGCTGGATCTGCGTTCCCTGGTCCCTCTGGACGAGAGCGCGATCCTGTCGTCGGTCGGCAAGACCGGCCGCGCCGTCTTGGTGCAGGAAGCGCCCAAGACCTGCGGCTTTGCGGCTGAACTGGCGGCATTGCTTGCGGAAGAAGCGATTGAACACCTGCAGGCGCCGGTGGTGCGCGTCGCCGGTTACGACACGCCGTTTCCCTACACGCTCGAAAACGAATACCTGCCCACCGCAGCGCGCGTCTTGGCTGCAGTGGAACGGACGATGCATTATTAACGCGAAGACAGGAGGCTGGTATGGCGTTTGAGTTCAAATTGCCCGACGTAGGCGAAGGCATCCACGAAGGCGAGATCGTCAATTGGCTGGTGAAGGAGGGCGACGCCGTCAAAGAGGACCAGCCCCTGGTGGAGATCATGACCGACAAGGCGACGGTGGAGATCACGTCCCCCCGCACCGGCACGATTCTCAAGCTCATGGGCAACGCCGGGGACGTGGTTCACGTGGGAGCCCCTCTGGTGGTCTTTGGCGATGCCGGGGAGAAAGCGCAAGCGGTCACCGCTTCTGCCCCTGCGATGACGGATGGGAAACGGGCCGAAGCGCCCAAGCCCGCGCCACACCCTAGCGCTCCTCCGCAGCCAGTAGCCTCCGTAGCGCCCACAGCAGCGCCTTCAGCTGCTCCTGCAAGGGTGCTTGCCACCCCGGCTACGCGCCGCCTGGCGCGTGAACGCGGCGTAGACATCAACTTGATCCAAGGCTCCGGTCCGGGTGGACGCGTCACCAATGAGGACGTGACGCGCTTTGCAGAACCAGGAGGAGTCGCCGCGCCTGCCGCGAAGTCAGACGCACCGGCACGCATATTCATGGGCGCAGAGGAAGAGCGCATTCCCGTGCGCGGCGTGCGCAAGGTCATTTCACAGCACATGGAACAAGCGCGCGATCACGTGGCGCCCTTTACGTATGTGGACGAAGTGGACGTGACCGACCTGGTTAAGCTGAGATCCGAGCTCAAGGAAATAGCTGAAGCTCAAAACGTAAAATTGTCCTACCTGCCCTTCATCATCAAGGCGTGCGTTGCCGGCCTGCGCAAACACCCCTACTTGAACGCCGTCTACGACGAAGCGCGCCAGGAGATCGTGGTCAAGCGCTTTTACAACATCGGCATCGCAACGGCGTCGGAAGCGGGCTTGATCGTGCCCGTCGTCAAGGCCGCCGACCGGCGCTCCATGGTGGGGATCGCCGCCGAGATCACCCGTTTGTCTGAAGCCACCCGCGCCGGCAAGATCGCGCCCGAAGACCTGCAAGGGAGCACGTTCACGATCACCAGCCTGGGATCGCTCGGCGGTCTGTTTGCCACGCCGGTGGTCAACTATCCGGAGCTTGCCATCATGGGCGTGCACGAAATCAAGAAGCGGCCCGTAGTCTTGGATGACCAGATCGTCGTGCGCAGCGTGATGCTGATCTCACTGACGTTCGATCACCGCATCATCGACGGCCACGTGGGCGCTGCATTTGCCAACGAAGTCAAGGCGCTGTTGCAGAACCCAAAGCGCCTGCTGATCGAGATGAGCTGAGAATCCCCCCCTAGCGCGCCCCTTTAGCCAAAGGGGGGGGTATGATGGCGCCCACGCAGCGGGAAACTTCAGGGCACTTCATCGCATACCTAGATACGACATCACCTGGGCGTGGGGAAACTGCTCGTCCACCGGGCGCTTCATCCAGAGCGCAAAGTCCCGGCTCGTCCTGCGCTGGCTGACCTCGACTCGGCGCCTGGGCGAGGACGTTCCTTGACGGATGGCGATGCCATTCCAAACAAAAAGCCTCCCGCCTGCCGGCGAGAGGCTTTCAAGTCTCGATCTTAACGAGCGTTTACATCATGTCGCCCATGCCGCCGGGACCGCCGGGCATGGCGGGTTCTTCACCCTCCTGGAACTGAGCCACCATCGCGCCCGTGGTCAGCAGCAAACCGGACACGCTCACGGCGTTGAGCACGGCGGCCTTGGTCACCTTGGTGGGGTCCAGGATGCCGGCCTTGACCATGTCCACGTACTCGTCTGTCAGCACGTTGAAGCCCACGCCGGGCTTTTCGCCCTTGATGCGGTTGACCACGATGGCGCCGTTGAGGCCGGCGTTCTCGGCCAACTGCCAGGACGGGTACTCCAGGGAGCGGCGCAGGATGTCCACGCCCACCTGGGCGTCGCCATCCAGCTTGATCTTGTCCAAGCTCTTGGAAGCGTTCAGCAGCGCCACGCCGCCTCCGGGCAGGATGCCCTCCTCCACCGCCGCCTTGGCCGCTTCCAGCGCGTCCTCCATGCGGTGCTTCTTCTCATCGCGGGCCGATTCGGTGGGAGCCCCCACCTTGATCACGGCGACGCCGCCGGCGAGCTTGGCCATGCGCTCCTGCAGCTTCTCGCGGTCGTAGTCGGAGTCGGTGTTCTCCATCTGGGTCTTGATCTGTGCGATGCGGGCCTCGATGGCCTTCTTGCTGCCCTTGCCGCCGACGATGGTGGTGTTCTTGTTGTTGATCACCACGCGGGTGGCTTGGCCCAAGTCGGTGAGGGTGGCTTCCTCCAGCTTCATGCCGGCGTCCTTGGCAAGCACGGAGCCGCCGGTGAGCACACCGATGTCCTCGAGCATCGCCTTGCGCCGGTCGCCAAAGCCGGGGGCCTTGACCGCGCACACGCTCAGCGTGCCGCGCAGCTTGTTGATCACCAGGGTGGTGAGCGCCTCGCCCTCCACGTCGTTGGCAATGATCAGCAGCGGGCGGCCCGACTGGGCGATCTTCTGCAGCACGGGCACCAAATCGGCAGCCTTCTTGACCTCCTGGTCAGTGATCAGGAAGTAGGGATCCTTGAGCTCGACCTCCATCTTCTCAGGGTTGGTGACAAAATAGGGCGATAGATACTCGCGGTCGAACTGCATACCCTCGGTGGTTTCGTAGTAGGTGGAGATCGTGTCGGACTCCTCGACCGTGATCACGCCGTCCTGCCCCACTGCCTCCATGGCGTCGGAGATGATGCGCCCGATCTCCTCGTCGTCGGAGGACACCGTAGCCACGCGTGCGATCTCACCCTTGGTCTTGAGCGGCTTGGACATCTTGGTCAGCTCTTCGACCAGGATTTCACAGGCCTTGTCCAGCCCGCGCTTGAGCAGCATGGGGTTGGCGCCGGCGGCCACGTTCTTGAAGCCCTCCTTGATGATGGCGTGGGCCAGGATCGTGGCGGTGGTGGTGCCGTCGCCGGCGACGTCGTTGGTCTCCTTGGCCACCTGCTTGACCAGTTGGGCGGCCATATTCTCGTATTCGTCCTTGTACTCCTGCTCCTCGGCGATGGTCACGCCGTCGTAGGTGACTTTGGGCGCGCCGAACTCCTTGTGCAGGATCACGTTGCGGCCCTTGGGTCCGAGCGTGATGCGCACGGCGTGGGCCAGCTTTTCCACGCCGCGCAGGATGCGCTGGCGCACCTCATCGTCGAACAAAACCTTCTTGTATTTTTTGACTGACATAGCGTTTTCGAGCAACGGTCGTTGCTCTTGCACTCCTTTCTCGTGAAATCAGTTGGTGATGACGCCCAGGATGTCGATGCTCTTGGCGATCAGGTATTCGTGACCCTTGAACTTGATTTCTTTGCCAGCAAAGCCGTCGATTAACACCTTATCGCCCACCGCCAGCTTGACTTTCTCCTCTTCCGAGCCCACGCCCTCGCCCAGCGCGATCACTTCAGCCCAGCGCAGGCTGCCAGCGTCTTTGGCCTCATCGGGCAGCAGAATTCCACCCTGTTCACTCTCCCCCTCGATTTCGCGCAACAGGACGCGCGTTCCCAATGGTTTAATGGGGCTCTTCTTGGCCACGGTATGCCTCCTTAACGAGTTATTATTAGCACTTAAATGGTTTGATTGCTAATACGTCGTGTCCAATTCTACCCCCTGCATCTGGCGTTGTCAAGCGGATATTGCTAAACCGCGAACGAGCCAGCCCTTCACGCTGTTTTCAATGGCTTTCCCAAAACGGACGCAGGTCTTTGCCATCCAACGGCTGCGGGCCTTAAGGTGACCTTGAATACCCATGCAAGCGTACTTTCTGGGCGCCTTGAGCGCCGTGCTCCTGGTGATCAGCGCCTGGGCGTGGCAGCAGACTCGCGACGACGAGGTCGGCATCGCGTCCTGGTACGGCCCCGGTTTTCAGGGCAACTTCACCGCAAGTGGAGAGGTGTACGACATGTACGCCGTCAGCGCCGCGCACAAGACCCTGCCCTTCGGCAGCATCGTGCGCGTCACCGATTTGGAGACGGGCCGCTCCATCGTGGTGCGCATCAACGACCGCGGCCCCTACGTGGAAGGTCGCATTATTGACCTCTCCTTCGGCGCCGCGCGCTTGCTGGGCCTAGCCGGCCAGACCCCGCAAGATACCGGCAAAGGCATCACGAATGTGGGGTTGAAAGTACTGCTCTGGGGCGATAGTCATCGCGTCAAACGTTCTTGAAACCAGCTCAACAACGTACTCGTCTAAGACTGTCGCAGTCGGCGTAAATCCTCCCAAAAGCCGGCCAAGTACACCAACACCCCAAGGCTGGCGGGCAACACCACCAGCGCCAATCGGTCGTCGGTCAGGCGGCTCAGCGCCGCGAT
>DATCIV010000183.1:0-4876 GCA_036507575.1 Candidatus Bipolaricaulota bacterium
ACTGGTGTTCGGCGCGATCTGGGCGCAGAAGGCGTGGGGCCGGTATTGGGGCTGGGATCCCAAAGAGACGTGGATGCTCATCTCCTGGTTCATCTACGCGCTGTACCTGCACACCCGCGTGCAGTGGGGCTGGAAGGACCTGCGCTCCGCATGGCTGATCGTGCTTGGGTACGCGGCGACGCTGTTCACCTGGTTTGGCGTTAATTACGTGCTGAGCGGACTGCACAGCTACAACTGAGCCTGCACTCCATCAGGGGCCATGGACGATGGCCGACAACGACATCCCGAACTCCTTCTCCCCTGGCGGGAGAAGGTTGGGATGAGGGGGATCACCCCGATTATCTTCCATCGAGGGAGAGAGAAATTGGTTTGGGCGCGCGCTGTGCGCGCCCGCGCGTCATTTATGAGCAGGTCCAGCGCGTCGGGTCCACGCGGCTTACCAACCATTCATGCGTTGCAAGCGAGCATGCAAGCCAGCTGATCAGAAAGGAGGGGGAGGTTATGAACACCAAGCCGCGTTTTTGTCAAGCGTGCTCTGCGGGGTGCACGACGCTGTTGAGCGGTCTGACCAAGAGCCAAAGGCAGTGGGTGTCGCACTGGCTGTGCGGCCTGCCTACCATCCAGTACGGCGCCAACGAGCGCATCATCCACGAAGGGTTGCCCGCGCTGGGGTTGTATTTGGTCTGCAACGGGAGGGTGAAGTTCATCCAGCGGGGGAGCGGTCAGAAGAAGCAGATCATCAAGCTCGTAGGGCCTGGGGAGATCCTGGGCGAGGAGGGGTTGTTCGGGGACGGGGTGTACAGCTTTTACGCCAAAGCCATGGAGCCCGTCGAGGTCAAGTTCATCTCCAAAGCGCAGTTCGACGAGCTGGTCCAGCATTGTCCGCAGTTCCTGCGCCGCTTGATGCAGAAGATCGCGCTGGAGCTCAAGGCGCTGCACAAGCGGATTCTGGAGCAGTCCTTCAACAGCTGCAAGGAACGGGTGGCGCGGCTGCTGCTGGTGCTCAGCCAGAAGTACGGCCGAATGGACGAGCGGGGATACCTGCAGGTGGACCTGCTGCGCGCGGACTTGGCCAAGATGGTGGGAACGTCGGTCGAGACGGCCATCCGCGAGCTGAGCTACTTCGAATCCAAGGGCTGGATCCAGGTCAGCTACCACACCATCACCATGATCAATCCGGACGGGTTGCTCACTATCGGCAAGCCGCTGGGCGTTGAATTGATGGAGAACGTGTTGTAGGCGCTTTCCCGACCCATTAGGCGCATCTCGCTCGATGGGTCGCGTTTTATGATCAACATCAACAACTCCCCTGATCTTCATCATTTTTTCGCGCACTCCCAGCGATAAAATACCGTTTGTGATTGCCTTGCCAATCCCTCTGGGTTGGTCAAGGCGGAAGGTGAGCGATGGTCAAAAAGAACGTCATTTTCTCCCTGGTATTTCTGCTGGTGGCTGCCGCGGGGTTTGCGGCCTTGGGGGTGCAACTGTGGCTTGCGCAGGTCCCCCCGCCGCGCGTGGACGGCATGCTGCTCGAGCACGAGTACGCCCAGACGCTCTACGACAACGTGACGGGGATCAGCATGTCCTGGAGCATCGTGGGAGACCAGATCCACGTGGCCCTGCAAAGCCCGCACCACGGCTGGGTGGGCATCGGCTTCAGCCCGGACGACGCCGTCACCACGCAAATGCTGGGGGCCGACATCTGGCTCGGTTACGTGAAGGACGGGCAGGTGTTGCTCGAGGACCAATACGGCAACACCAAAGTTAGCCACCGGCCGGACCCGCGCGGCGAGGGCACCGAGGATATCCTGTCCGTCGCCGGCTACGAGGACGAGCGCGGCACGCTGATCGAGTTCACGCGCCGGCTCGTCACCGACGACAAGCGCGACAAGCCCATCCAGCGAGGCAAGGTGTTCGTGGAGCTGGCCTATGCCCTGGACGACGATTTGTTCGCCTACCACGACACCGCCAGGAACACCGTGCGGCTGGACTTCTTCGAAGGCGGCGTCGTCGGCGGCATCGAGCATTTGGAGGCGTATCAGGTGGCGCTGCTGACTTGGTGCTTTCTTTTTGGGCTGGTCGGGCTGCAAGGGTTGATTTCCACCTTGCTCGAGGGCCAACTTCTGCACGTGCGCTCTCATCGTCCTAGGCCGCTGCCCTTGCCGTTGATGGTCTATCCCTTCGCCTTCACTGTCACGCAGCTCTGGCTTGCGTGGAGTTTTTTTCAACTGATGGGCCAGGAGAACAGCTCCACGTGGCTGGGAGTGTTTGCGGCCTTGATGCTGCTCATGCTGGCAAACATGGTGGGCTTTTACCGCAAGTACTTCATGGACGACGTGGTCGTGGCGCAGGCGCGACAGGATGGAGTTCCGTGGTGAGCGATCACCCTCACCCCAACCCTCTCCCTGAAGGAGAGGGGGATAACAGGGTGCTTTTCAAGGGATAAGGAGCGCTGATGAACGACACCGAACAAGGCCAAAAAATGCAACTGGGCAGGCGCACGTTGATGCGCTGGTTCCTGGGGATCGGGGCAGTGAGCTCGCTCTCCGCCATGGGCTCGGTGCTTGCCACCATCCGGCCCTCCGAGGAGGAGCTGGGCGCCAACGCCATCCAGGCGGGAGATCCGCTGGTGTTCGCCCTGGGCAACAACAAGGGACAGCCCATCCTGCTGGACAGCATCCTGGTGGGTCAGGGGACGCTGGCGTTCCCCGAGGGCAAGGAGATGCAGGACAACCTGCTGTTCGTCTATCGCGACGATCCGCTTGTGTTCAAGGAGCCCACGCGCCTGGATTGGGTGGCGCAGGGCTATGTGGCGTACAGCGCCATCTGCACGCATCTGGGGTGCACGGTGAACTACTCGCACGAAGCGATGGACGGCATCGCTTCGCCGCACGCGATGTGCCCCTGCCACGGCGGCGTGTTCGACCCTCAAACCGGCGGGCGGGTGGTGACGGGCCCGGCGCCCAGATCGCTGCCCCAGTTGCCGATCGCCATTGACGAACAAGGCGCGGTGGTGGCCGCAGGTCCGTTCGAAGAGCCCACGGGTGTGATTTGACCCCAAGAGAGGAAGCGCGCATGAGCACCTTGCCCAAAGCAAACGCGGGATGGCTGGAGCAAGCCCTGGAATGGTCCGGATTCAAGAAGAAGTTCCTGAGCAAAGCGTTCCCCGTTCACCCTTCCTTCTTCATCGGCGAGATCGCGTTGTTCAGCTTCATCGTGCTCGTCATCACCGGCGTGTATTTGCTGTTTTCCTACGAGCCCTCCGCCCGCCTGATCACCGTGGGAGGCCAGTCCGTGCCCGCCGCCTACGACAGCGTGCTCAAGATCGGCGAGCAGCCGTTCGGCCTGATCGTGCAGCGCGTCCACCACTGGAGCGCGCACCTCATGATCGCGGCGGCCATTTTGCACCTGCTCAGAATCTTCTTCAGCGGGACCTTCCGCAAGCCGCGCCAGCTCAACTGGGTCATCGGCTGCATGCTGCTGTTCGCCTCTATTTTCGCGTCTTTCTCCGGGTATCTGCTGCCCTACGACGAGTTCGCGGTCACGGCCACCGGCATCGGCTACGGCATCGCGCGCTCCGTGCCCTGGGTCGGGCCCGCCATCGCGGATTTCGTCTTCGCCGGCAAATTCCCGGCGCTTGGCACGATCCCGCGCTTCTTCGGCTACCACGTGGCGCTGCTGCCGCTGGCGCTGATGGGGCTGCTGGCCCTGCACTTCGTGGTGATGATCAAGCAAAAGCACACCGAGCCCGCCTACAACCGGGGCCGGGTGGAGCCTGGCAAACTGCTGGGCATCCCGCTCTGGCCGCAGCAGGCGGCGCTGATGTTCCAGCTGTTCCTGCTGCTGACGGCCGGCGTGCTGCTGCTTGCCGCCTTCTTCCCCGTGCACCCGGTGGAGGTCTACGGCCCGCCCGTGCCGGAGACGCCCAACGTCAAGCCGGATTGGTATTTCCTGTGGGTCTACGGGTTGTTGAAGCTCATCCCGGGCTGGATCGAAATTCACCTGCCTGGCGCGACGATCAACGCCGAGGTCATCGGCGGCATCCTGCTGCCGGGCTTGTTCGTGCTGCTGGTGGTGTGCGTGCCCTTCCTGCACCGCGAGCGCGAGCCGCAGCACTACATGCAGCCCTTGAGCCAGCGCCCGCTGCGCAGCGCGCTGGGGGTGGCGGTGCTCGTGATGTTGCTGTGGTTGTCGCTTGCCGGGTATGCTGACGTGCTGCGTTGGCCGTTGGAGCTGCTGACCCTGGGCGCAGTGGCCATCCCCTTGGCGGTGGGCCTGCTGGTGTACCTGATGGTGCGACGCAAACGGGTCGTCGAACCGCAAGACCCGGTCGGCGGTTCCATGGGCGCAGCGACGGCGGCGCCCCTCGGAAAGGAGTGAGGCATATGGCAGGTTTTCGCTTGTGGGAGAACGTCACCATCGAGCAATTATTGAGCCATCTCACCCAGGCTGCCCTGGGGGAGGTCAAGCACGAGGTGGGAACCGTATCCCATCAGTTGGAGACGCGCTTGCGGCACACCCTGAAGCGCGTCCTGAACGAGGACGTGTACGCCTCTCCGGCCTGCGGCACGAGCACGATCTGCCAGCCGAGCGAGGAAGGGCGCGTCAAGCCGTGGTCGGTGCAGTCGGCAAGCTGGGGTCTTGTCCCTCAGGCGGACCCTACATTGGGTCAGGAGTGAGTGAACCATGGTCTATACGTTTAAGCTGTTGCAAGATCGCTGTCGCGTGACGCACAAGGACGACGGGCGCACGTGGCTTGACGTGGTCTACGTCCTCAATCAGCGTGTGCCTTCGGGGCTGCGCAAGGTGCTGGTGCCCGCGCTGGACAAGGCGCTTGCAAAGCAGGATCTGAGCTTGGTGGCGTTGGATCTGTTCG
>DATCIV010000184.1:0-3212 GCA_036507575.1 Candidatus Bipolaricaulota bacterium
CCTGGAACTTCAAGGTGACCTGTTTGATCAGCGCGGCCAACTCCACCTCGGACTTGATCTCGAGCGACGAGCGCTTCGGCTCCACGTGCGCGACCAAATAGGGTTCTCGGCTGGTTGCCTCCAGCAGCTTGGCCCGGCTCAGCCCTTGCACGACCGCCATGGCCGTGTTGTTGGGGTAGCGCACCATGCGCAGCAGCCGGCAGATGGTCCCAAAGCCGAACAGGTCCTGCAACTGCGGGTCATCCTGATCGCCATTGCGCTGCGCGGCCACCACCAGCAGCTTGTCGCCGGCGGCGACGTGGTCCATCAGCTTGAGCGAGCTATCGCGCCCGATGGTCAAGGGCACGACCATCTGCGGGAACACCACCATGTTGCGCAGCGGCAGAACCGGCAGGTGTTCGGGAAACTCGCTCTTCTTGATTTCGACCAGTTGGCCCGTCGGTTCGATCACTTCATCCCGGCTCATTTTTTCGGAAGCACCACCTTCAAGAAACCTTCTTGGTATTGGGCTTGAACCGCCTCACGCTTGATTTCATGGACGAAACGGATCTCGCGGCGGAATTCGCCGTGTTCGATCTCCATCTGCAAGTAAGACAAAGGACCGGACGGCAACTCTTCGGCGCGCTGGCCGCAGACGGTCAGCGTGTTGTCGCGAAAGCCCAGCTTCAAGTCCTGCTTGCGCACCCCGGGGACCTCCAGCCGCACCACGTATTCGGCGTTGGTTTCGTAGACGTTCATCGGCGGAACCCACAGCAGCTTGTCGTCAACGGAGCTCGATGGCTGGGCCCCAGGGGGCATCGCCTGATAGCGGATGCGACGCATGGGATACTCCTTTTCCGTGCTGGACGCACCTATTTTAGCAAAAGGATATCATGTCTGCCAATTTCCGTTCTCCATCCCGTGCTGCACATGCGGCATGGGATGGAGAATTGGGCCGGAAAAGCGGGTGCCTTCGCCCCCTCGAAAGGGGATGGTTGCCAGCAAATGAAAACGTGGTGCGGAGGGGCGACCGCTCACCGCAGGAGGAGCAACGGCGTGAGGGGATTACAGTGCTAGAGGTTTTGGGTTCTGTGCCGCGTGCGGGTGATCGGCACCCGTGTAAATCTTTAGCTTGCCCAACATCCTGCGGCTCATGTGGTTGTTCTTAGGCATCATGCGGCGCACGGCCTCGTACAGGGGCTTTTCCGGGTGGCGTTGGAGCACTTTGAACAGCAGCTGTTCCTTGAGCCCTCCGGGATACCCGGAGTAGCTGCGATACAGCTTCTGTTCCATTTTCTTTCCCGTGTAAAGGATCTTGCTCGAGTTGATGACCACCACATAGTCGCCCACGTCCACATGGGGGGTGTAGCAGGGCTTGTGCTTGCCCTGCAGCACGCGCGCGATCTTCACAGCCAAGCGGCCCAGCGATTGACCGGTCCCGTCCACCACGTGCCACTCCTGCTGCCACTGTGCGCCGCGCTCGGAACGTTTCGCCAGATACGATTTCTGCATGCTCGCGCCTCCATGTCAACAATGGCGGCATCTTACCAAATGCTCACGGCGTTTTCAAAGGGCACGCCCGCTTTTAACCCACGCGCGTACCGATCCCCGGCTCCAGCACTGCCTTGATCAGGTTCCCCGGCACGCGCACGTCGAACACCAAGATGGGCAGTCGGTGTCTGCTGCACAGATCAAAAGCGGCAACATCCATCACTGCCAGGCGTTTGTCGATGGCTTCCTTGAAGCTGATGCGGGCATATCGCTTGGCCTTTGGGTTGCGCTTGGGGTCTCGGTCGTAGATGCCGTCCGTGTAGCTGCCCTTCAGCAGCACATCGGCGCCCAGCTCCACGGCGCGGATGGCGGCGGCCGTGTCGGTAGAAACCAGCGGATTGCCCGTCCCCGCCACGTACAGGATCACGTTGCCTTGCGCCAGCCCCTGTCGCGCGCGGCGGGGATGGAGCGGATCGGTGAAGGCGATGGACAAGGCCGACTGGACGACGCAGGGCACGCCCCGCTGCTCCAGCGCAGACTGCAAGGCAAACCCGTTGAGGGCGGTCGCCAGCATGCCTATCTGGTCCGCGCTCACGCGATCCAGAAACGCTGCATCCCGCCCGCGCAGGAAATTGCCCCCGCCGACCACGATCCCCAGGCGCACGCCCAGGTCTCGCAGCTGGGCGATTTCGCCCGCGATGCGTTCCAAGGCCGTGCCGTCCAACCCTCGCCCGGAGCTTGGCGCAAGCGCTTCGCCTCCCAACTTCAGCAGGATCGTTTGGGGTTTTGTTCTGCTCGGTCGTCTGCGCGTGGTGACCTTCATCCTATGGGGAGGGGAGCCATGCCTGGCTGGCGTGCGCGGCGAGTGCGTCAGGCTTTGCCCACCTCGAAACGGGCGAAGCGCTTGATGACGATATTCTCGCCCGTCTTGGCCGCAAGCTCGTTGCGCAGGTCCTCGATGGTGACATCGGGGTTGCGCACGAACTGCTGCTGCAGCAGGCACACTTGGTCGTAGAACTTCTTGATGCGGCCTTCCACGATCTTGGCCGCTATCTTCTCCGGTTTGCCTTCGGCTTGAGCTTGTTTGAAGTAAATTCCCTTTTCGCTTTCCAGCACGTCCGCTGGCACGTCCTCCGCCTTCACGTACAGCGCTTTTTCAGACGCGATCTGCAGCGCTACGTCATTCACGAACCGGCGGAAATCCTCGTTCTTGGCCGTGAAGTCCGTGTTGCAGTTGACCTCGAGCAGCACGCCGATCGTGCCGCTGTGGTGCAAATACGAACCCACGCAACCCTCGGAGGCAGCGCGCGCTTCAGCGATGATCTCCTTGCCTTGTTCGCGCAGCAGCTTCTTAGCGGCCTCCATGTCGCCCTTGGTCTGTTGCAGGGCCGCCTTGCAATCCATGATGCCGATGCCGGTGGCATTGCGCAGTTGCTTCACCAACTCCATCGTGATGTCCATCGATGCTTCTCCTCTTCGTACCCGCGCACGACGCACAGCCGTCCCGCCCAGCCGTTTGCCTAGTTCCTGCCCCCGGATCCATCGCCCTTGGGTTTCTGGGGGCCGCGCCCTTGCTCAGAAGCGGGGGAATCGCCGTTGCTCATCACGCTTTCAAGCTCCGGCTCCGCGGACGTCGTCGCAGCTCCCGCGCCTGCAGTCGGCATGGCGCTTGCGCCTTCGCGCCCTTCGATGATGGCGTCGGCCATGCGCGCGGCGATGAGCTTGGTGGCTTTGATGGCGTC
>DATCIV010000185.1:0-3147 GCA_036507575.1 Candidatus Bipolaricaulota bacterium
ACCGCCGCCGGCAAGATCCACAGCGACATCGAACGCGGCTTCATCCGCGCCGAAACGGTGAGCTGCACCGCTTTGCTGGAACATAAATCCTGGGCCAAGTGCCGCGATCACGGGCTGCTTCGCCTGGAGGGGAAAACCTACCAAGTCCAGGACGGAGACGTGATCAACTTCCGCTTCGGCACTTAAGGCCGTCAATGAAAGCCCAAGCCCCGTCGTCGAAGGCTTTAGTTCAGTAGGAGACCAAAGGGTGTTGAGCAACCGCAAGCTGCGTTGGTTCAAACGGCGTGCCCCCGCCGGCAAGGTGATCGTCGTCGGCCTCGACTGCCTGTCCCCTGACCTCGTGGCGCGGTATCGCGCCGAGCTGCCCACCTTTGCCGAGCTGCAGTCGCAGGGCGCATTCGGCCTGCTGGAGAGCGTCATTCCGCCCATTACCGTTCCCGCCTGGGCCTGCATGATGACGGGCAAGCACCCCGGCAGTTTGGGCATTTACGGATTTCGAAACCGCCAAGATCACGGCTACGACAAGCTCTCGGTCGTTACGTCTGCGGATCTCAAAGAAAGCACGGTGTGGGACCGGCTGGGACAGGCGGGCAAACGATCGGTCATCGTCGGCGTCCCGCCCGGTTATCCGGCAAAACCGCTTGCGGGGTTCGCCGTTTCCTGCTTCCTCACCCCCACTGGGGCTGAGAATTCCACCTACCCTGCCCCGCTGGGGGAGGAACTGCAACGCCTGGTCGGCGAGTACTTGTTTGACGTGCGCCAGTTTCGCACTGAGAACAAGCAGTGGCTGCTGGATCAGATCTATCAGCTCAGCGAACAACGTTTTCGCGTGGCGACCTACTTGATGACCCACAAGCCGTGGGATTTTTTCATGTTTGTGGACATGGGACCTGATCGTTTTCACCACGGGTTCTGGAGGTTTTTCGACCCCGCTCACCTCCGCCACCTGCCCGACAACCCGTTCAAGGATGCGGCGCGGCAGTACTATCGATTCTTGGATGGCCAACTGAAGGCGTTGCTGGAAAATGCCCCCGCAGACGCCCGCGTCATCGTGGTTTCCGACCACGGCGCCAAGCGCATGGACGGAGGCATCTGCATCAACGAGTGGCTCATGCAGCAAGGGTACCTCAAACTGAAGGCCCAACCGCAGAGCAAAACCCCCTTGGAGCCGGCGCTGGTCGATTGGCCCCGCACGACGGCATGGGGCGAGGGGGGGTATTACAGCAGGATCTTTCTGAACGTGGCCGGGCGCGAGCCGCAGGGCTGTGTGAGCCCATCACAGTACGAGTCGGTTCGCTCAGAGCTCATTACGAAGCTGGAGGCCCTCGGCGACGAAAGCGGAAAGCCCATTGGCACCCGGGTTTTCCGGCCGCAGGACCTCTATCCGCGAGTCAAGGGGGTGCCGCCGGACCTGATCGCCCTGTTCGGCGATTTACACTGGCGTTCGGTGGGCACGGTGGGGTGGAACACGGTGTGGGTCTATGAGAACGACACCGGACCGGACGACGCCAACCACGCGCAGCACGGGGTTTTCTTGGCTTACAACATCCCAGGATTGCGTGGCCAATTGAAAAACCTTCACTTGACGCAGGTGGCAGGCACCGTGTTGTCACTGCTGGGGCAGCCGCTGCCCCCCGATCTCGAAAGCCCGCCGATGCTTTAGTGTCCCTCCCCCTTCCCAGAGCGTAACCATTTGTCGCCAGAGGGTCCAGAACTCCTACAAGAGACCTCCTACATGTGATTTGGTGACGGTTGCGCTTCGCAAGGTGCGTTTGGCCCCCATCGCCGTTACAGCAGATGCAGCACGTAGCGCAGGTAGAAGTAGAACACCGGGGAGGCAAGCAACAATCCGTCGATGCGATCCAGCAGGCCTCCGTGGCCTGGCAGGAGCACCCCGGCGTCTTTGATGCGGGCCGCGCGCTTGAGCCAAGACTCGAATAGATCCCCGAGTTGTGTGGCGATGCTCAAGTATAGAACCATCGGCACCCACTGCCAGCTCCAATCGATGCCCGGCAGCCAAGCGGGCGCCGTGAGGTTGACCACCAACACGGCTGCCGTCCCCCCGAGAACGCCTTCCCACGTTTTGCCGGGGCTCACCTCCGGCAGGAGCTTTTCACGCCCCCAGATGGAGCCTACGAAGAACGCGCAGATGTCGTACGCCCAGACGGAAGCGAGCAGGAACGCCAGATAGAGGACCCCGTTCGCGGCATTCACGACCAAGTAGGCGAACTGCAGCAGCATGGGAATGTAGAATAGCCCGAACCAACTTGCCAAGGTGAGCTTAGCGGACGCGCGCCTGATCCCGTTCCACAGCAGCGGCCAAAGCAGCGCGGCGGTCAAGGCCCACAGGGCATATTGGCCATCGAACAAGATCACGAGCGTAATGTATGCCAAGTTGAACAGCACCAGCGAAACGCGTTCCAGCCTCAAACCCAGCCGGTCGAACAGGTCCGCAAACTCCATCGAGCAGATGAAGGTGACCACCACCGCAAGCAACGCAATGGGGTACGGGTTGTCATAGGCCTTGGCCAGCAACAGCAAGCCCAGGACCATGGCAATCAGCACGACGGAGGTCAGCACCCGCGAACCCAGCTCACGCATGACGCTGCACGTTGCCAAAGGTGCGAACCCTGTGCTGGTAATCGTTCAACGCCTGCAACAGGTCGCAGGGCGAGAACTCCGGCCATAAGGTGGAGGTGGTCCAGAACTCGGAATAGGCGCTTTGCCACAGGAGAAAATTGCTCAAGCGCTGTTCGGCGGTGCGAATGACCAAATCCGGATCGGGCTGTCCCTGGGTGTACAAGGCGCGTGCAAACGTGGCCTCGTCCAACATGCCCGGCTCCAGTTGTCCCCGCTTTGCCGCTTCCATCAGCCGGCGCACGGCGCGCAGGATTTCCTGCCGCCCCCCGTAGTTGACGGCAATGTTCAACTGCAGGCCGCTGTTGTCGCGGGAAAGCCTCTCTGATCGTTCGATTTCCGCCTCCAAAGGGGCGGGCAGCCCACTGACATCGCCCAACACCCGCAGACGCACGTTCTTGCCCACCAGGCGCTCCACTTCCTCGCGCAGGAAGCGCAGCATCAACTCCATGAGGAAGTCCACCTCGCGGCGTGGCCGCCGCCAGTTTTCGGTGGAGAAGGCATACAGGG
>DATCIV010000186.1:0-3397 GCA_036507575.1 Candidatus Bipolaricaulota bacterium
AGGTGATCCAGCCCATCCTGGCGAACAACGATCGGGCCGCCGAGGAAAACCGCAAGGCATTTGAGGAAAACGGCGTATTGGCGATCAACGTCATCGCCTCGCCCGGCGCGGGCAAGACCAGCCTGATCGTGCGCACGCTGCGGGCCCTGGCCGACAAGGCGCGCGTGGGCGTGATCGAGGGCGACGTGGCCGGGCAGATCGACACCGAGAAGGTGCTGCAATGCGGCGCGCGCGACGCGGTGCAGATCAACACCGGCGGGAACTGCCACCTGGAGGCGGGCATGGTGCGCCAGGCGCTCTCGCGGCTGGCGCTTGAACAGCTGGACCTCGTCTTCATCGAGAACGTGGGCAATTTGATCTGCCCGACGCACTGGGCGCTTGGCGAGCATTTAACGATTTGCGTGGCAAGCGCCGCGGAAGGGCACGACAAGCCGGTCAAGTACCCCGAGATCTTCGCCAAGAGCGACGCCGTCGTGCTCAACAAGATAGACCTCATCGAGCTGGTGGACTTTGACAGAGCGTTCTTCCAGGCCTCGCTGCGCGCGCTCAACCCCAAGGCGCCGCTGTTCGAGCTGTCCTGCCGCACGGGACAAGGCGTGCAAGCCTGGGTGGACTGGCTGCAGGCGCAGCGGTTGCAGGGCTAAGCTAGGTCAGGAAAAAGCATGATGGAGATCATAGCGCCCATCCGGGGTTTTGCGCTCAATGGGGCTTGAAGCGCCCTCAGCTTGCCGAAAGGAGGGAGCAAGTCCCAACAGCGTGGGCGCGCATGGGCAGCGCAAGGTTTACTGCAATTTTGTGTGGCACACGACGAACCTACAAAGGAGGACGTGGTGATCGCTGACAAGCCCAAAGTGGACCAGAAATCGACCAAAATGACGGTGGAATCATTCATGAACTGGGTCACCCGGCGCAACCCCGGCGAGCCCGAGTTTTTGCAGGCGGTGCACGAGGTGGCGGAGAAGGTGATTCCCTTCATCCAAAAGAACCCCAAATATCAGGAAGGCCGCATCCTGGAGCGCATGACCGAGCCCGACCGGGTGCTCCTGTTCCGCGTGGCCTGGGAGGACGACTCCCGCACGATCCGCATCAACCGCGGCTACCGCGTGCAGTTCAACAACGTGATCGGCCCCTACAAGGGCGGCCTGCGCTTCGCGCCCAACGTGAACTTGAGCATCTTGAAGTTCCTGGGCTTTGAGCAGGTGCTCAAGAACAGCCTGACCACGCTGCCCATGGGCGGCGCCAAGGGCGGCTCGAACTTCGATCCCAAGGGCAAATCCAACCACGAGGTCATGCGCTTTTGCCAGGCGTTCATGACCGAGCTGCACCGGCACATCGGCCAGTTCGTGGACGTGCCCGCCGGCGACATCGGCGTGGGCGCGCGCGAGATCGGCTACCTGTTCGGCCAGTACCGGCGCATCAAGGACGAGTTCACCGGCGTGCTCACCGGCAAGGGGCTGGAGTACGGCGGCATCCCCATCCGCCCGGAGGCCACCGGCTACGGCGCGGCGTACTTCGCCGACGAGATGCTGTCCACCCAGGACCGCAAGCTGGAGGGCATGACGTGCACGGTGTCCGGATCGGGCAACGTGGCCCAGTACGCCGTGGAGAAGCTGCTGGACATCGGCGCCAAGCCCGTGACGATGTCGGATTCCGAGGGGTTCATCCACGACCCCAAGGGCATCACGCGCGAGCGGCTGGCCTGGGCGATGGAGCTGAAGAACGTCAGGCGCGGGCGCATCAAGGAGTACGCCAACGAATTCGGCTGCAAGTTCTACGCGGGCAAGAAACCCTGGCAGGTGCCCTGCGAGGCGGCCTTCCCCAGCGCCACGCAAAACGAAGTGGACGACCAGGACGCACGGGCGCTGCTCAAGAACGGCTGCATGGTGGTCTCCGAAGGGGCGAACATGCCCACCACGTCAGAGGGCGTGCGCATCTTTGAGGACGCAAAAATCCTCTACGGCCCGGGCAAGGCGGCCAACGCGGGCGGCGTGTCGGTCTCGGGCCTGGAGATGTCCGAGAACTCCATGCGCGTGTACTGGAAGCGCGATGAAGTGGACCGCAAGCTGCGCGAGATCATGAAGGACATCCACCAGCAGTGCGTCAAGTACGGGCAGGAGAAGGGCGGCTACGTCAACTACGTCAAGGGCGCCAACGTTGCCGGCTTCGTCAAGGTGGCCGACGCCATGCTGGCGCAGGGGATGATTTAAGACCTCCCCGCAGACGACATCTGAACGTAAGGCTTGCTACGGGCCTAAGCGGCCTGCACAGCAGGCCCCACGTCTTTTTTTTGCCCTGCCTGACCGACATCAGGCGCCCGCCTGATCTTCATCATCGACCGGCGCGCGCAGCGCGTGCACAATCAAGCGTGCGATCACAAGCGCACCCGTACCGAACCATACGTTGCGGAAAGGGGAACGCATGATCGAGATTCGCATCCACGGGCGCGGAGGCCAAGGCGCCGTCATCGCCTCGAAGGTGCTTGCATGCGCCCTGTTTGCTCAAGGTCAATGGGTCCAGGCCTTCCCCGCCTTCGGCGTCGAGCGCCGCGGCGCGCCGGTGGCCGCCTTCGTGCGCGCGGACGAGGCGCCCATCCTGCTGCGCTGCCAGATCTACCAGCCCGATCAGCTCATCGTGCTCGACCCCACCTTGATCCAGGCAGTGGACGTCACGGGCGGCCTGCATCCCGGCGGGCTGATCCTGATCAACACCCAGCGCGAACCCGACTCCTTCGAGGGTCTGGGCGCCTTCCAGGTGGCTACGGTGGACGCAAGCGCCATCGCCCTGCGCCACAAGCTGGGCACGCCCGAGCAACCCATCGTCAACACCGCCATTTTGGGCGCCTATGCCGCCGTGAGCGGAGTGGTTTCACTTGAGGCCGTGGTCCAAGGCATCGAGCAGTCCATCCCCTCCGGCGCGGCGGCGCGCGCCAACGTGGAGGCGTCCCAGGAAGCCTACGCCGCGGTCCACCCGGCCGCGGCGGCCTCAGGGAGGAGCGCGTCATGAACGATTCTTTCCAGCCCATCTCGACGGACACCACACTGCGCCAGAAGACGGGCTCTTGGAAGTACCTGCAACCCGTCTACCACAACAAGGCCGCCCCCTGCCGCGCCGGCTGCCCCACGGGCAACGACATCCCCGCCATCGTGGACGGCATGATGCGCGGCAAGTTGGACGAAGCGCTGGAGCGGCTGCTGTGGGAAAACCCGTTTCCCTCCATCACCGGACGCGTCTGCCACCACCCGTGCGAAGCATCCTGCAACCGCACCCACTACGACGTGGCAGTGTCCATTCATCAGCTGGAGCGATTTCTGGGCGACTACGGCTTGCAGCGCAACAAACAGGTGAGGGCGATTGCACCTCCCAAGGGAAAACGAGTGGCGGTGGCAGGCTCGGGCCC
>DATCIV010000187.1:0-4870 GCA_036507575.1 Candidatus Bipolaricaulota bacterium
CACGCTGGCGATGCCCACCATGAACGAAATGCGCAGACCGTAGAGGATCGTGCTCACGATGTCGCGGCCCTGCTCGTCCGTGCCCAACAGGTAAGGCAACTTCCCCCCCGGCAGCCACAGCGGCGGCGTGCGGGAATCCCGCAAGTTCAAGGTTGCAAGGTCATACGGGTTCTGCGGCGCGAGCAAGGGCGCGAAAATCGCCCCCAAAGCCATCGCAAGGACCAGCGCTGCGCTGGCCACCGCCAAGGGGCTGTGCAGGAATCGCTTGGTCCTGCTCTGTCGTGGGGTGTCAGTCATAGCGAATCTTGGGGTTGAGCGCCAGATACAGAATGTCCACCGTCAGGTTCAACGCCAGCAGCGTGAGGGAAGCCAGGAGGATGTAGGCCACGACCATGGGCTGGTCGGCGTCGAACACCGAGGTGAGCAGCAGCTTGCCCACGCCAGGCCATTGAAACACCGATTCGGTCACGATCGAAAACGCGATCAGTTCGCCGTAGCTCAACCCCAGGATGGTCACAATGGGGATGAGGGCGTTGCGCAGGGCGTGCTTGGAGATCACGGCGGTAGCGCGCAGGCCCTTGGCCCATGCCGTGCGCACGTAATCCTGGGACAGCACCTCCAGCATCCCGCTGCGGGTCAGTCTCGCCATCACCCCGACCTGGAACATCCCCAAGGTGATCATGGGCAGCACCAGATGCTCCCAGCCGTCGGCCGTCAACAGGCCGCTGCGCCAGCCACTGAGGCTGACCGTTTCCCCTCGCCCAAAAGCGGGCAGCTTTGGCCACCAGGCAAGCGGCTTCCAGTCCCACGCGGCAAACGGCTGCCACCCGTGCAGCTGCGCAGGCAGAATCGAGAACAACAAGATCAGCAACAGACCCACCACGAACGTGGGCATGGAGATTCCAAGCAACGACAGGACCATCGAACCCCTGGCCATCATCGAACGCGGACGCAGCGCCGACCACATGCCCAGCAGCATCCCCAGGCCCGTGCTCAGCACCAGCGACAGCGTGGCAAGCTCCAGGGTCGCGGGCACCCGGTCCAGAATCAATTGCAGCACCGGCAGGCGCTGACGAAAGGAAAGGCCGAAGTCGCCCTGCAGCGCCCGCTGCAACCAACGCACATATTGAACGTAAAACGGCTGATCGAGGCCGAGTTGCCGCTTGAGCTGCTCTACGCGCTCGGCGGTGAGTTCCTGCGGGTTGTAGTTGGCCCGAATCGGATCGCCGAGGTATTGAAAGATCACAAAGCAAATGAACGACACGCACAGCACCACGAGGACGCTTTGCAGCAAACGGCGGGCCAGATAGGGGACCATGAACTATAGGATACAAGCGGAGGCGCCCCTTGCAGGGTGGCCTCCGCTTGCCTCGCGCTAGCTCCAGCTGCGCCTACAGGCTGGGAATGATGTCCGCGTACACCGTCCAGGTATCCGAGCGGGGGATGAAGTTGATGCGATTGGACGTCCCCCAGACCTGGCCCTCGTAGTGCAAGGGCACCAAGCCCACATCGCCCATGACCAGCCGGTTGGCCTGGCGCAGGATCGTTGCGCGCGTCGTGGGATCCAGCGTGGCGTTGGCCTGGTCGATCAAGGCGTCGAACTGCGCGTTGGCGTACTGCGAGCCGTTGAAGAACGACCCGGTCGTCAGCAGGTTGCCCGCCGTGCGCCCGAAGTCGTAGGCGCCGTCGAACCAGCCCACGATGAAGAACGCCTTGCCCGCGTCCTCGAAGAACACCGAGCCTGGCCGCGAGCGCACCTGGGCGTTGATGCCCACCTGCTGCAGCATCTGGGCCACCGCCTGCCCCACGCCTTCCGGGTTGACGAACTGGTCGTTGAGCACGTCCACGGTGAGGTCGAAACCGTCTGCGAGATTTGCATCGCGCAGGAGCTGGCGCGCTCGCTCTTGATCGAAGGGCAGCCGTTGAATGCCGGCGTCGTATCCGATCGTGGAGGGGTCGGGGATCTGGGCGGCCAGCGTGCCAAAGCCGTTCAGCGCCGTGTCGATGATCAACTGCGCGTCGATCGCGTGGTAGGCCGCTTGACGCACCTTCAACTCGGCAAACGGGGTGTCCACCACGGTCGGAGAGAAGAAGATGCACTGCCTTCCGTCCCGGCTGACCAAGCGCAGGCCGGGATTGGCGCCGACGCGCTGGGCAAACTGGCCCGGCAGGTTCTGCACCAGATCCGCCTCCCCGCTCTCCAGCGCGGCAAGCCGCGTGGAGTCGTCCAGAATCTCCTGGTGGCGCACCCGCTGGATGGCGGGCGCCCCACCCCAGTACTGGGCGTTGGCCTCCAGATCCACAAACGATCCCTGCTCCCATGCCACGAAGCGGTAGGCGCCCGTGCCGATGGGGTTGGTGGCCAGGTCGGTGAGGGAACGGCCCGCGGACCTGGCGCTGATGATGAAGGTCTGGTGCATGTTGTCGGCAAAGAAGGGCACCGGGCCATCCGTGATCACGCGCACGCGGAGATCGCTTTCGATCTCCACGCGCAGGATCGAGCTGCCAAAGAAGCTGAACTCCGAAAAGTCCTCCTTCAGTCGCTCCAGGCTGAACTTGACGTCTTCGGCGCCAAAGGGGCTGCCGTCGTGGAATTTCACGCCTTCGCGCAGGTGAAACACCCACGCATCCGCTGCGGGCCGCTCGAACGAGGTGGCCAGCGCGGGCAGCAGGTTGCCCTGCGGATCGCGGCGCAACAAGCCGTCGAAGAGGTTGGCCACCAATTGCAGGTTGGGGTCGTTGAGCCGGGTCACTTCCATGGTGTCCACGGCACCGTTGGTCACCGAGATCAGTGCGGACTGGCCAAGTGCACTGGGCCGCCACAAACCGGACAGAGTCAGCGCGGTCGTTCCCGCGCCGATGCGCTTCAACAACGTGCGACGTGTCATGGTTTGAACCATGTTCGAGGCCTCCTTGGATGATTGTTGATATAAAAAACACTGAGAGCGACCGAGGAGCTACAGCGCGAGTCCTTGCACAGGAAAGTCCATTGAGACAGCGGAGGAATCAGAAAACTCGAGGTGAATCGTTCAACGCTGATATTGCCAAAGACAAAGGCGATCCGCGACCATGCCGATCACACGCTCCTTGAGATGAAGGGGCATTATAGAAGCCCGCGTTTCGCATGTCAACACCCTTAGGGCGCCTGACGAAACCGGCTTTGTTCCTAAGCCGAACTCAACCCGAGAGCAGGGCGGCAGCCTTTTAGGGGTTCTTAGCCTGTTCCCACTTTGTAGCCGAAGCCGCGCACGGTGAGGATGATGGTCGGCTTCTTGGGGTCCAGCTCCAGTTTCCGCCTTAAGAAATAGACGTACTGCTTGACGTCCTGAGCCGAGGCAAAGCTGTGTTGCGCCCAGATTTTTCCCAGAATTTCCTCGTTGGAATACACCCGCCCCGGTTCAGCGCACAACAGCGTCAACAGGTCGAATTCCTTGGGGGACAACTCCACCGGCCGGCCTCGCACTTCCACCTGCTTGCGCACATCGTCAATGCCCAGCTGGCCGATGCGCCGCAGGTTGGCTGCCGGGACCGACGCGGGAGCGTCGCCCTGCGCCGGCGTCGGGATTGAAGCCACGGGCAGCGATGGTTCCACCGGGCGGATGATTGATTTAACCGTGAAAAGCCAGCGCGTGCTCAGCCACGCGCACAGCAAGAGCACCATCCACACCGCCAGCGCAATCGCCAGGGTCAGCGCACGCTCCACGCCCAGATCGGCCTGCAACTGGCTCAAAGACGTGCCTACGCGCACGTACCCCGCCAAAGGTGGCTCATCCTGGCGCTGCACGGGAAACAAATCCTTCTTCACATCCACGTAGAGGGCGCCATCCGGCAGGGTTTCAACCGACCTGTCGAGCGCATACGGAGGCGCAAGCAGCGGCAGTTCCAGAGCGTTGGCCTCGGGAGCGCGTTCGTCCACGATCAACTCGCCGGCGGCCACCACTTGCACGTACAGGATGACTTTGCCAAACAGCAGCGTGCTGGCGGTGCTTGCCAAGAGACCGAGGTCCTGCGGCTGGCCGCGGGCCAGGTACAATGCCGCGCGGTCCGAGAAGGCGATGGTATACGTCTGGGCCAGCTCCAGGTAGCTTTGCGTGCGCGCCTCGCCCGATTGGTCCAGGTAGAACCAAGAGATCCATCCCACCGCCAGGGTGGCGGCGGCGATCGCAACGGACAGGTAGACAGCGATCTTGCTCATAGGCGACGAAAACCCCTTGCCCCAAGCACTGTCTTGACCATGAATGGGCGGACGCCCAGCGGGAAGAATGGTGCGCCCGAGAGGATTTGAACCTCTGACCTTTGGCTCCGCAGGCCAACACTCTGTCCACTGAGCTACGGGCGCAGATTCGGCCTATTGTACTTGCGGCCCGATCCACCTACAAGGTGCATTTCACCCACTTTTTCTTGAGAAGTTTCAATCCCGTCGGTATAATGACGGTGTGACCGTGCAGTCGCGGATTGTTCGCACAGATGAATTTCTTTTCAGGTATTCTTGCTACGTTTGTTGCGACAGAAAGGAGCCACTGCCTTGTTGCCCGGCCGCTATTCCCTCGCTTATCAAACCAAGTCGCTGACGTGGTGGGCCAACGACAAGCCGGAAGTTGAATCGCTCCTGCGCGCGTTGTTGGATCGCAGGCAAATCAGGCCCGCTTCGCTGGCAAAGAAGAAGGGCAAGCTTCCGATTTACCTGGTCACCATCGCGCTGCACGACCACGGCAACGCAGAGGATTTCCACTTCGGGCGCTTTAACAAGCGGTCCCGCACGATCCGGTGCGAGCTGGATCTCACCCGCATCGCGGCTCATGGGCGCAAGCAGCGGTTGAACTGCGCCATGGAGGAATCCAAAGAACTGCCCCTCAAGGAACTGGCCACC
>DATCIV010000188.1:0-5230 GCA_036507575.1 Candidatus Bipolaricaulota bacterium
CGATCTCGCTGTGGCTGATCGTGCAGTGTTGATCAATCGCGGTAAAGGGCCCGATGAAGGCGTGCTCGATGCGCACGTCCGGGCCGATGATCAGCGGTCCGCGCAGCTCGCTGTTGCGCACCATGGCCCCGGGGCTCACCCGCACGCGCCCTCGCACCACCGTGGCGGCGTCTATGTCCCCCTCCAAGCAGGTGTCCAGGCGCTCCAACATCAGCCGGTTGGCATCGAGCATGTCGTCCGGCTTGCCCACATCGCGCCACCACCCCTGCACCAGGGCGGGGGCCACGGTGTGGCCGTCGTCGATGAGCTGCTGCATGGCGTCCGTGATCTCAAGCTCCCCGCGCCAGGAGGGCTTTATCTTCGCGATGGCCTCGAACACGTGGTGGTCAAACATATAGACGCCCACGATCGCAAGCTTGCTGGGCGGCACTTTGGGTTTTTCCAACAGCTTCACAATGCGATCGCCCTCCAGCACCGCCACGCCGAAGCTGGAGGGGTTCTCCACCTCGTGCAGCAACACCATCGCGTTGACGTCGCCTCGCCTGAACCGCTCGACGTACGGCGTCATCCCATGCTCCAGCAGATTGTCGCCCAAGGTCATCACAAACGGCTCATCCCCCACAAACTCCCTTGCGCAGGTGGCCGCGTGGGCCAGGCCTTTGGGCTCCCGCTGCAGGATGTACTCGATGGAGATCCCCCAGCGCGCGCCGTCCTCCAAATCGCGCTGAAAAGCCCGCTCCACGTTGGGACTGACGACCACGCCGATGCGGCTGATCCCGGCGCGGATCAAATCCTCGATCACGTAGTGCACCACCGGCTTGTTGGCGACGGGGATCAGGTGCTTGGCGCCGGTGTGGGTCAAGGGGCGCAGCCGCGTGCCCTCGCCGGCGCACAGGATGATGGCTTTCATGCCTTAATATACTGGGGTTATGTTTGTCACTGCAACACCCGCCACTCCATTATGAAGATCCCCCTCTCCCACTCGTGGGAGAGGGCCGGGGTGAGGGTGTAGAGGAAGCTTTGTTCTTGATGGAATCCGACGAGATTTTCCCATCGTGCAGCTCGATGACGCGGTCCACGCTGCTCAGGATCTCCGGGTCGTGAGAGGCGAACAGGAAGGTGGTGCCGCGCTGGCGATTGAGCTTGCGCAGCAGTTCCATCAGGTTGCGGCTGTTTTGCGAGTCCAAATTGGCGGTGGGCTCATCGGCAAGCACCAGGGCGGGTTGGGCCGCCACCGCGCGCGCCACGGCCACGCGCTGCTGCTGGCCGCCGGACAGCTTGTTGGGCGGGCGATCTGCAAGCGTGTCCATCTCCAGGTCCTTGAGCACGTCGATCGCCCGCGCCCGGCGCTGATCCGGGGCCACGTTCTGCAATTCCAGCACGAACTCGGCGTTCTCGCGCGCGGTCAGCACCGGGATCAGGTTGTAGGCTTGAAAGACGAACCCCACGCGCCTCAGGCGCAGCTGCGCCCGCTGGTCGGGGGTGAGCTCGCTCAGCAGTTGGTCCTCGATCCAGACCTCGCCTGACGTTGGCAATAGCAACCCGCCGATCAAGTGCAGCAGGGTGGATTTCCCCGAGCCTGATGGGCCTGCAAGCGCGGTGAACTCTCCCGCCTGAATCTCCAACGACACCCCGCGCAGCGCGGGCGTCTCGATGCCATCGGCGGTATACGTTTTGATCAAGTCCTTGGTGCGAACCACGGTATTCATGTCAATCTCCCCACTTTAAAGGCGTTCATCCCACGAAGCGCATGGCCTCGATCGGCTCAAGCCGCGCCGCCTTCCACCCCGGGTACGCGGCCGCCAGCAACGCGATGAAGAACATGAGCGATCCAGAGAGAACCGCCTCTTCCAACGTGATGCGCAGGTACAGCACGCTGGTCATGTTGATGGCCGACATGATCTCCTGATAGGCGCCGGGCAGCTGAAAGCCAAAGCCTCCCCACCAGACCAGCCCGACCCCCAACAGGGATCCGATCAAGGAGCCGATGCCGGCCAGCATCACGGACTCGGATTCGACCCAGCCCAGCACGCGCCGGCGCGAGCTGCCAAGCGCCAGGATCACGCCCAACTCCCTCGTGCGCTCCAGCACGGACAGATACAGCGTGTTCAGCACCACCAGCCCGCCCAGCAGGAAGAAGATCAGGCTGAACACCAAGTAGATCGGTCCCACGATGTTGAACAGCGATGCGGTCTCAGGCGACAGCGCCTGCCAGGGCTCCACCACGTATTCATCCCCCAGGCTCATCTGCAGGCGCGCGGCCGCTGCGTCGATGACGGCTTGATCCCACGGGCCGCCGATCCCTTGCAGCAGGATCACCACGCTGGTAGCCGCGTTGGGGTTCTTGACCAGGTTCTGCGCGTCGGCCAACGGCACCTGCACGATCATGCGGCTGAGATCGCGCGACGGTGGCTCGATCTGGCCCACCACGGCAGGCAGCAATACGCCGGTGCCGATTTGCGGGTGCGAGGTCAACAGGATGAGCGGGTCCTGCACCTGGGCGCCCAGCTTCGCGAGCAGCGCCGCGCCGGCGATGGCCGCATTGTGATCGTCGGCCTGTAAGGGGCGGCCTGCGCTCACCCACTCGTCCATCAGGCTGATCTGGCGGGCTTTGTCCGGCTCGATCCCTTGGACCAGGACCCCTTGCGAGCGGTTCCCGTGCGCGGCAAGCGCGGGCAGCTCCAGGCGCACGGTGAAGTAGCGCACCTGCGGATCCTGCCCCAGCGCCTCCAGGATGGGGCGCACGTCCTGGATCAGGGGCAGCGTGTTTTGCAGATCCTTATACCCGGCCTCGTGCACCTGCAGGTGGCCGGTTTCAAGCAGCGTGGTGTTGTCGAACATGTTGCGCACGAAGGCGCCTTTGAGCCCCCACATCAGGTCCAGCAGCAACACCGGGAACAGCACCGCCAAGATCGTCAACAGGGAGCGGCGCCGGTTGCGCATCAGGTTGCGCCAAGCCAGGATGAGCGTTAGCCGCATTGGGCCTCGTCCTGCAGGCACTCCAGGGTGAAGCGCGCTTGCGGAATGTCCACCCCGATCTCGTAGGACTCCACCAACTCCTCGGTGTAGCTCTGCTCGCGCAGCAGGTCCGTCACCACCGAGCGTAGGGCGAAGGTGAGGCCGTTGACCTCCACCAAGTCGCTGTAGACCGCCTCGCGGATCAGGGTGTCCCGCTGGTCGAAGAAGTCAATCTGCAGCACCGCGCAGCTGCCATCCAGCAAATCCAGCTCCAACCGGCCATAGACCACGTCGGCCTCAGGCAGCGGCACCAGGCGCAGGCGGTGGATCAGCCGTCCTTCCTCATCGCTGCGGGTGCCCAGCACCTGTGCGGTGTAGCGCTCGCCGATCGTGCCCCGGTACAGGTCCTCGACCGCCACGTCCGAGCCGAAGAAGGCCTCGCCCAGCGAGGCGCCCGGCAGGGAGATGACCTGGCCCGCTTGCGGCGTGTAGAACCACAGCTCGTCGTCGAGGAGCAGATAGCCGCTGCCTGCCTCGTCCTGCGGCTCAAGCGTCCGGATCATGGCCTGTTCGTTGTCCGCGGTGGACCAGACCTCCAGCCGGAATTCTCTTGAAAACTCGGGCCGGAAGGTCTTGATGGACAGCACGCCGTGGAAGGTGGACGAGCTCCAGTTGGCCTGGGCGCAGACCAACAACTCCTGTGCGTCCTGGTCTTGCGCAGCCGCAGGCACCAAGAGCATGATCAACAAGAAAAGGGACAAGAGGTTTTTAGACATAGCGCATCGCCTCCGAAGGTTCCAGTTTGGCCGCTCGCCTGGCCGGATAGCGCGCCGAGATCACGGCCGTCAACAGCACGATCGCCAGGCAGTACAGGGCGGGCAGCCACGACGCCTTGGCGTACATCACGGCCGGCATCCCCAAGTCCGGGAAGGCGCCCATGTAGGAGCCAAAATCAATGCCCACGCGTTCCAGGTACAGGTTAAACCCGTACCCCAGCACGGCTCCGATGATAAAGCCCATCCCCGAGAGGAACAGCGATTCCAGCGTGATCAAGCGCTTGAGCTGCCGCGGCTTCAAGCCCAGCGACAGCATGATGCCGAACTCGCGCATCCGCTCCAGCACCGTAAAGGTGACCGTGTTGGCCACGCCGAATCCGGCAAGCAGCGCGATCAAGCTCATCCACAACAGGTTTTCGTAATTCTGCATGTAGAGGGATTCGGCCATGATCGGGTTCAGGTCAAAGAAATCGGAGACCTCCACCGCCTGGCCCAGTTCCTGTTCCAGCGCCTGATCCACGCGCTCGGCGTCCGCCCCCGGCTGCAACGAGATGGCCAACTCTGAGGCGCCCTGCACCTCGGTCAGCGCTTGGGCGTCGCTCAGCAGGATGAAGGCCGTCATCTGGTCCAACAAACCAAGCCCCGTTGTGCTGATGCCCACCAGCCGAAACCCCTTGGAGCGCGGTCGCTCCACCCCTTGCACCTGGACCACCACGCGCTCGCCCAGGCGCACGTCCAGTTGCTCGGCCAATTTCTTGCCCATCACGACCTCGCCGACACCCTGCAGGAAGCGGCCCTCCACCACATGCTGGTCCAGTTGGGTGACCTGCGGCTCAAGGCTTGGATCCAGCCCGCGCAGGGATATCCCCTGGCTCCCATAAGCGCTTTGCAGCAGGCCGTCAACGATCAGGCGCGCGCTCACCTGGCGCACCTGCGGCCATGCGCGCACTTGCGCGCTGAGGGCGTCCAGTTGCTCGGGGGAGAACACGTTGGCCAGGTCCGGATCGTCCAGGTATCCCTGCGGGTGAAGCTGCAGACTTCCCGTGTCCAGCGTGGTCTGCGAGCGGATCATGGACTCGGTGAACCCATCGGATATCCCCCACAGCGCCATCATGGCCCAGGTGGCCAGGGCCACGATGGCCGTGATCAGCACCGTGCGCCGACGGTTGCGCCGCAGGTTTCTCAAGGACAAACGCATGAGCGTGTTCATGGTTTCACCTTAGCACTCCGAAGGCTTCGAGCGCAACTTCATTGATTGTGCGAAGAAGATCTGCAGTTGCAGGGGCAACCGCTGCAGGGAGCGCTGATACGCCAAGGCTTGGTCGCGATGCGGGAACCCCGCATACCACGCGCTGCCGCTGCCGCTGAGGCCCTTGACGGGGGTGGGCGCTTGGCGCACCAACTCCGCGTAACGGGCCAACTCTGGATAGCGCCGCAACGCAGCCGGTTCCAGATCGTTGTGAAACCCCATGCGCGCGCACGCCACGTCGCCGCCG
>DATCIV010000189.1:0-4371 GCA_036507575.1 Candidatus Bipolaricaulota bacterium
CCCGTCGAGGTCGGGATCATCGAAATCGCAGCGGCCCTTGCGCGTCGCAGGTCTTTGTGCGGCAGGTCCAGTAACTTTTGATCGTTCGTATAGGAATGAATGGTGGTCATGGACCCGGAACGAATGGAGAATTTGTCCTCAAGGACTTTGGCGACCGGGGCAAGGCAATTGGTGGTGCAGGAGGCGGCCGAGATGACGTGATCCTGTTTGGGGTTGTATTTCTGATGGTTGACCCCGTAGACGAAAGTGGGAACGCCCCCTCCCTTGGCCGGGGCGCTGATGATGGCTTTTTTTGCGCCCGCTTTCAAATGCAAGCTGGTTTGTTCGCTGGTGACGAACACGCCGGTGGATTCGATGACGACGTCCACCTTGAGTTCCTGCCACGGCAGCGCCGCAGGGTCCTTTTCCGCAAGCAGCAGGACGGGTCGGTCGTCGACATAGATGCCACGCTCGTCGTGGCGCACCTTGCCGGGGAAACGGCGATAGACCGAGTCATACTGCAACAGGTACGCCGCCAAGTCCGGCTTGAGCATGATGTCGTTGACGGCGACCACTTCCAGCGACCGATGCTGGTGGGCAATCCGCAAAAAAGCTCGACCGATGCGGCCGAAGCCGTTGATGGCTACCCGCTTCATCTCTCCTCCTGAAGAATCTCCAAAATGCCGTACACAACCAGTATAGCGACGCTCCAAAAACGCTTCAACGCCCGAAAAGTGCGGCCAGATCGTCAGAAGGGCCACAGCCAGGGGACGATCAGCAGGTTCAGCAGCCCCAGCAGCACCACCAGCCAGATGCCAAGCCTTGCGTAATCGCTCGCCGTGTAGCCGCCGGTGCTTTGCACCAGCACGTCGGTGCGGTGGCCTTTGGGCCACAGGAACACGAATGAAGCCGCAAGCGTGGTGGTCATCAAGAACGGTTGCGGGTTCACCCCCAGCTTGACCGCAAGGCCCATGGCCACCGGCGCCAGGAGCACGGCGATCGTCGGCGCGTTCATCACCGTCACCAGCGCGACGACCACCGCATACATCAAGCACAGGAGCAGATAGGGATTCGGCTGATCCCAGACCCCGAGCAGCGCCTCCACCAGCGCCGCCGACAGGCCGCTGGTCTGCATGGCGGTTGACCAGGGGATGACGCCCGCCAGCAGGATCAGCAAAGGCCAGTCCAGCGCGCGGTACGCATCGCGCGTGGGAAAACGCGACAAAACGGACATCACCAGCGCCAGGAGCAAAAAGCTGGTCAGGCTCGACAGCCAACCCAGACCAGCCAAGCCCAGCGCGGCGATGATGCCTCCGAGCGCCCAGCCGCTATGCTCCTGAATGATGTGGGGCGCGGCGCGTTCCCCCAGAGGAATCGCTTTGGTTTCAGGCAGCATCAAGTCGATGCGGCGCCGGTCGCCCTGGATCAACAGCACGTCGCCGCCCTGCAGCGAAACGTCGCTTACCCCCTGCACGATCACCTGCGATGCGCGCGCGATGGCAAGCACGGAAAGGCCATAACGCCTGCGAAAGTCCACTTGGCGCAGCGACTGGCCCTTCAGGGAGCTGTCCAGCCGCAGCACCGCCTCGACCAGCTCGATGTCGCCCTGGGTGATGTCCTCTTGCGTCAACTCCACGCCCGGCACCCACTCCAAACCCGCTTCCCGGCTTAGCGCAGGAACGGCATTCGGGTCCACCTGGGTGATCAGCACGTCGCCGTGAGCCAGCTGGAGCTGCGCGGGGGGCGCCAGTATCGGCTCGTGGGTGCGTTTGATGCCCAGTACCATGGCCTCCCCTCCCTGACCCCAGCGCACCTGTCCCAGAGAGCATCCGATCAACGGCGAATCGGCGCGCACCACGAACACCCTGAGCATGTGGCGGATGCGGAAACGATCCAACGGGTCCGTCTCCGCGCGCCGCCAGGGCAGCACCGTGTGTCCCACCCACGCCACGAACAGGCAGGCGAAGGCCAACAAGATCAGACTGATGCCGGCAAAATCAAGGATGGAAAACGGGGCCAACCCGTAGGACACCATCGTCCACGTCATCAGCAGCGCGGCCGAACTGCCCACCAGCCAGGTGGTGCGCCCGATCAACGCCCCGTACGCCAAAGGCAGCATCAGCTTCGAGGGCGGTACGCCGCGCTGACGCCCCGCCCGGATGGTGCTGGGCAGCAGCGCGCCGACCGCCAGCTCCTCCTGCAAAATCCCGGACAGCAGACCGGCCCCGCACATGCACCAGAAGCTCAAGCGGCCCGCGGAGGTCCCCCTGCGCTTCAGCCATGCCTCCCAACGCTGGTGCCAGTTGAGGCTGCGCGCCGAGTAGCTCAGGATCATGAAGGCCGCCACGGTCAGCACCGCGGGATTGCTGAAGCCCGCTAGCGCTTGCTCCAGCGTCAGCGCCCCGCTCAGCTGCAAGGCCACGGCAACCGCAATGACCACAAAATCGGGCCTAAAGCGGCGGCTGGCCAATAAAAGAATGCCTGCACCCAACACAACCCACGTGACGTTCATGTGCCCGTTTTCCCCTTGGGGTTGGATTATAGCAGCCAGGACCTGGCTCACCACTTCGAGATTTTCGAGAACTCAAGTCGAAAACGCCTCATGCAGCTTGAGCCCTACCTTGCTTCCTTGTATGCTGGGACATCTCAAGACAAAGGTAGCCACGATCCTCTATTGTCCCTATGACACGTAAGCTTTCATCCGAGAAGCTGTATCGCCGCTGCGACCCTGATGCGTTGGGCTTTGAAACCACCGAAGAACTCAAGCCCCTGAACGACATCATCGGCCAGGAGCGCGCGGTCAGAGCTCTGGAGCTTGGCCTGGGAATTCGCAACCATCGCTACAACATCTTCGTGGCAGGCGATCCGGGCACGGGCAAGACCTCGACCGTGAAAGCGTTTCTCGAGCGCGTGAGCGCCAAGGAGCCGCGCCCGCCCGACCTGTGCTACGTGCGCAACTTCGAAGACCCCTACCGCCCGCTGCCGCTGCAGCTGCCGGCCGGCCAGGGCGCCAAGCTGCGGGATGCGATGGATCGCATGATCGAGGGGTTGAAATCCAGCCTCCCCGCCGCCTTTGAGAGCGAAGAGTACCGCAAGCGGCGTCAGCAAATCGATCAGGGGGCCGTGGCCAGCCGCGTCAACATCTACCAGATGCTGGAATCGGAGGCGAGCCAGCGGGGCTTTGCGGTGCAACGCACGCCCATCGGCATCAACGTGATCCCCATCCACCAAGGCAAACCCCTGACCGAAGAGCAATTCAACCAGATGCCGGCGCCGCAGCGGCAGCATCTGGAGAAAGGGCAGCTCGACATCCAGCCTCTGGTGCAACACGCGCTGCACGAGGTTTCCGCCCTGGAAGAGCAACGCGCGCATCATATCCTCGAACTCAACCAGGAAGCGGCCGCGTTCTTGATTCTGCCCGCCATCACCAAATTACAAAAACGCTATGAAGATCTGCCCAGCGTGGTGGCTTACCTGAAGTCCGTGGCCGCCGATCTGATGAGGCACGTCGAACAGTTCTTCCAGCCCGAGGAGGACAAAGCCCAGAGCGCCTCCCCCAGCGAAGAAGAACAGGATCCGTTCTCCAAATACAAGGTCAACCTGTTGGTCGATCACGGCAACACGCAAGGCGCTCCCGTGATCGTCGAGGACACCGCCACCTACCCAAATCTGTTCGGACGCATGGAGCACCGCTTCTGGATGGGCACCCTGGTTTCGGATTTTACCCTGATCAAGCCCGGCGCCCTGCACATGGCCAACGGCGGCTATCTCGTGCTCAGCGCCGACACGCTGATGAGAAACCCGCTGTCGTGGGAAGGGCTCAAGATCGCGCTCAAGGGCGGCAAGATCAGCATTGATGATCCCTCCTACCTGGTGGGACAGACCGTCACGGAGGGCTTGCGCCCCCTGCCCATCCCGCTGGACGTCAAGGTCATCATCGTGGGCAGCCCTCTGCTCTACAGCCTGATCGACGGATACGATGAGGATTTCAGGAAATTCTTCAACGTGCTATGCGAGTTCTCCGACCGCATCCCTTGGAAAGCGATGTACGTGAAGAAGTTTGGCTCCTTCATCAAAGCGCGCTGTCAGGAGCGAAACCTGCTTCCCTTTGACAAAACAGCGGTAGCCCGCATCGTCGAGCACGCCGCGCGCCTGGTCAACAGTCAGCGCAAGCTGTCCGCCCGTTTCAGCGACATCACGGTCATGGTGGGCGAGGCCGTGTACTGGGCCCAAAAAGAGGGCGCCAAGGTCGTCTCGCAATCGCACGTGGAGCGCGCGATCGAGGAGAAGCTCTACCGCGGCAACCTGGTGGAGGAGTCCATGCACGAGATCATCCAAGAGGGCAGCATCCTGGTCACCGTGACGGGCCAAGCGCTTGGCCAGGTGAACGGG
>DATCIV010000190.1:0-2494 GCA_036507575.1 Candidatus Bipolaricaulota bacterium
GGATTGCTAACCCAGTCCGTGGTAGGTTCGATTCCTACCCCTCCCGCCACAACCCAAAGGAGGCGCCCATGACCTCACCCAAGACGGCGCTTCGCGCCCTGCCCAGCGTGGAGGCCATGCTGCAGTTGCTCGACCCCTTCATCCAAGAGACCGGCATCGCGCGCGCGGTCGTCACCCAATCCGTGCGCCAGGCCATCGATCAAGCGCGAGAGGGTTTGGTGGCGGGCACGCTGGCGCCCGAACGCGCGCTGGACCACGTGGTTGAGCAGGTCAAGCGCCGTGCACAGCAGAACTGGACCAGCAGCATCCCGCGCGTGCTCAACGCCACCGGCATCATCTTGCACACGGGCCTGGGCCGGGCGCCGCTTTCTCCGCTGGTCAAAGAGTACGTGATGCAGGTGCTGGACGGCTACAGCCTGCTTGCCTTCAGCACCGAAACCGGCAAGCGGCGCGAGCGCCACTTCCACACCGAAGCCCTGCTCGCCCAGCTCACCGGGGCGGAAACCGGCATCGTCGTCAACAACAACGCCGCCGCCACGCTGCTGGTGCTCGGCACGTTCTGCAAGGGCAAGGAGGCCGTGGTCTCGCGCGGGGAACTGGTCGAGATCGGCGGATCGTTCCGCATGCCGGACGTGATGGCCCAAAGCGGCGCCATCATGCGCGAGGTGGGCACCACCAACAAGACCCACCTGCGCGACTACGAAGCCGCCATCGGCCCCAACACCGGCATGCTGGTCAAGGTGCACAAGAGCAACTACAAGATCATCGGCTTCAGCAGCGAGCCGTCGCTTGCAGAGATGGTCGAGCTGGGCAACCGCCACGGCGTTCCGGTGTACCACGACCTGGGCAGCGGGGCCTTGATCGACTTCTCCCGCTACGGCCTGGCGCACGAGCCCATGGTGCAGGAGAGCGTGGCCGCAGGCGCGCACCTGGTCACGATCAGCGGGGACAAACTCATCGGCGGCCCGCAGTCCGGCATCATTTTGGGCCAAAAGGCCTACGTGGACCGCATCAAGAAAAACCCGCTGCTGCGCGCCACGCGCTGCGGCAAGCTCACGTACGCGGCGCTTGAGGCCACACTCAAGCTGTTCTTGGACGAGAAGACGGCCGTCAGCCAGAACACCACGATCCAACGGCTGGTGGAGCCCAACGGGCCGTTGAAAAAGCGCGCCCTGAGTCTGGTCCAGGGAGCAAAGCCGCACGCGCCCACGTCCGTATCGCTGGGCGTGGAGGAGCAGGTGACTTACGTCGGCGGCGGCTCGATGCCGGGAGAGTCTTTGCCCACCGTGGTGGTCACGGTGACAGATGAGAAACTCGCGCCGGAGGCCTTTGCCAAGCGCCTGCGCCTGGGCAACCCCGCGCTGTTCACCCGCGTGCAGGGCGAACAATTGATCCTGGACCTGCGCACGCTGGGCGCCGACGAAATCCCGCTGGCGGTGGGCGCGCTCAAGGCCGCCTGGAAGGAACGCGCGTGAAGCGCCATACGGTCCTGGGCACCGGCGGCCACATCGACCACGGCAAGACCGCGCTGGTCAAGGCGCTGACGGGCACCGACACCGACCGCCTGGCCGTCGAGAAAGAGCGCGGCATCACCACCGACCTGGGCTTTGCCTTCCTGGGCTCAGACATCACCATCATCGACGTGCCCGGCCACGAGAAGTTCGTGCGCACGATGGTGGCGGGCGTGTCCACCATCGACATCTCCATGCTGGTGGTGGCCGCCGACGACGGCGTCATGCCCCAGACGGTCGAGCACCTGGACGTGCTGCGCTACCTCAACGTGAAAAAGGGCCTGATTGCGCTCAACAAGAAAGACCTGGTGGACGCCGACTGGCTGGAGCTTGTCACCCAAGATGTGCGCAACCTGGTGGCAGGCACGTTCCTGGAAGGGGCCAAGATCATCCCCGTCTCCGCGATCACGGGCGAGGGCGTGGAGGAGATCCGGCAGGAGATCCTGCGATTGGCTCAGGAAATCCCGGCGCACCCCAGCGACCACGTGTTCCGCTTCCCCATCGACCGCGCCTTCACCATGAAGGGCTTTGGCACCGTGGTCACGGGCACGATCCTGTCGGGCAAGGTGAGGGTGGGCGACCACCTGGAGCTGCAGCCCCAGCAACTCGAGGTGCGCGTGCGCGGCCTGCAGGTCCACGAGAGCGCGGCGGCGGAGGCCTTTGCCGGGCAGCGGGTGGGCATCAACATCATGAACGTGGGCAAGGAGCAGATCGAGCGCGGGAACGTGCTGGTGGCCCCCGGCTTCTACAAGCCCAGCTACATGCTCGACGTGCGGCTGTCGGTGTCCCGCAACGCGCAGGAGCCGGTGAAGCACTGGCAGCGCATCCGCTTCCACATCGGCACCAGCGAGATCTACGCCCGCGTCGTGCCGCTGGAAGGGGATCAGATCCTGCCCGGCGCCTCCGCCGTGGCCCAGCTGCGGCTGGAGAGCCCCACCATCGCCGAGTGCCACGACCGCTTCGTGATCCGCCAGCACGCCCCG
>DATCIV010000191.1:0-2585 GCA_036507575.1 Candidatus Bipolaricaulota bacterium
CGTCGTCGCTGACGCGAATGACGCTCAAGCCGCCTTGCTCGATCTGGACGTCAATCCGGGCTGCGTCAGCATCCAGGCTGTTTTCCACCAGCTCCTTGACCACCGAGGCGGGGCGGTCGATGACTTCACCCGCGGCGATCACGTTGATCAGGTGGGAATCCAGCACTTTGACTTTCATGGTCCAACCTCGCTAGAATGCATGCCTGTTTGCTGGCGCACAGCCAAGGCGCGCTAGCAGGATACCGTCAACCGCGGGAGGAACCAAGTGCGTCGCGTGGTGCTGTTGCTGTTGCTTGCCGTCTTACTGCCAAGCTTCCCTTTGAGTGCCCAGACCATTTCTGCGGGTGCGTCGGCGGGCATCACCTACCTGGGTGGGTTGCAGCAGGCGCTCGGGGTCAACGCGCCCTCGGCGTTGTCGGGCACCCTGTTCGTGGACTTTGACGTGGGCACGGGGATTGCCGTCCGCCTGGGGGCCAACTTCGCCCGAGCGCAGGATGCGGTGTTCAGTTTTCTTGAAACCAACGCGCTGTGGAACTTCCCGCTGGGTCGTCTGCGCGGCTTCGTCGGCGCAGGAACCGGCCTGTTCGGCATGCCCGTGGAGCTGTCCCCATCGCTCCACTTGTCCTTTCAAGCGCTGGTGGGGCTGGAGAACGACCTATTGCGCAACCTGATCGTGAAGGTCACCCTCCAAGCGCTCCAAGTGTTTCGCGTCAACGGCGGCTTCCTGCCAGGCGCCCCTCTGCTGCGCATCGAGGCAGGCATCACCTTGCCTTTCCAGTCTTGAGCGCCAAGGAGGCCGCGTGCGCACGCTGACCAGCCGGTTGAATCCTCACAGCTCGGAGTTCAAGGAGAATGCAAGCCACCACAGGCAACTGGCCCGCCAACTCGAGGAGCGACAGCGCCGGGCCGCAGAGGAGCGCCCTGGCAAAGTGCTTGCACGGCTGAGCGAGCGCGGCAAGCGTCCGGTGCGCCAGCGCATCGAAGCCATCCTCGACCCCGACTCCCCGTTCCTGGAGTTGTCCCCTCTGGCGGCGTTGGGTCTGTACGAAGACGATGCGCCCGGAGCCGGCATCGTGACCGGGGTCGGCCGCGTGCACGGCTGCGAGGTCGCCTTCATCGCCAACGATCCCACGGTGAAGGGGGGCACCTACTTCCCGCTCACCGTCAAGAAGCACCTCAGGGCGCAGACAATCGCCCTGGAGAACCGTTTGCCCTGCATCTACCTGGTGGATTCAGGCGGAGCCTTTCTGCCTTTGCAGGATGAAGTATTCCCGGACCGCGATCATTTCGGAAGGATTTTTTACAACATCGCCCGCATGTCGGCCCTCAAGGTTCCGCAACTGGCCGCCGTGCTGGGATCGTGCACTGCCGGAGGCGCCTACATCCCGGCCATGGCCGATGAGGCCGTCATCGTCAAAGGCAACGGCACGATTTTCCTGGGCGGACCTCCGCTGGTGAAAGCGGCCACCGGCGCCGAAGTCAGCGCCGAGGAGCTGGGCGGGGCGGACGTGCACACGCGCTTGTCCGGCGTGACCGACCACTTCGCCGAGGACGAAGCGCAGGCGCTGGAGTGGGTGCGCGAGATGGTGTTCCATCTCAACCGCAAGAAGTCCCATCCCCTCCGATTGGAACCCCCCGAGGAACCGCGCTATGACCCGCAAGAGCTTTACGGCGTATTGCCCAAGGACCCGCGCCAGAGCTACGACGTGCGCGAGGTGATCGCGCGGCTGGTGGACGGCTCGCGCTTTGCCGAATTCAAAGCCCGTTATGGGCCCACCGTGGTCTGCGGCTTCGCGCATTGGATGGGCTTTCCCGTGGGCATCGTGGCCAACAACGGCCTGCTGTTCTCCGAATCGGCATTGAAAGCCGCGCACTTCATCGAGCTGTGCGGCCAGCGCGCCGTCCCCCTGGTGTTCCTGCAGAACATCACCGGATTCATGGTGGGCAAGGCCTATGAAAACGGCGGCATCGCCAAGGATGGGGCGAAAATGGTGATGGCCGTGAGCAACGTGCCGGTGCCGCGCTTCACCGTCATCATCGGCGCTTCCCACGGCGCCGGGAACTATGCCATGTGCGGGCGGGGGTACGATCCGCGCTTCTTGTTCACGTGGCCCAATGCCCGGATCTCGGTGATGGGAGGCGAGCAGGCGGCCAACGTGCTGTGGACCGTGCGCGCGGCCAACGTGGACCGTGCACCCACCGCAGCCGAAGAAGCTGAGTTCAAGAAGCCGACGCTGGAGAAATATGAGAGAGAGAGCGGCCCGTATTATGCGACTGCCCGCTTATGGGACGATGGCATCCTCGATCCGGCACAAACGCGAACGGCGCTGGGGCTGGCCATTTCCGCTTCCCTGAACGCGCCTTGGCCAGAAGGGGGCTACGGCACGTTTCGCATGTAAGCGCTAGAGCAGGTTTTCCTTCAGCGCCACCAAAAAGGGTTCTGCCAGCTTGGTCAGCCGCTCCTTGTCCACCAAGAAAATTTTCGACCCGTCCAGGGCGATCATGCCCTGGTCCTTGAAGCGGCTCAGCGTGCGGATGGCCGTTTCCGTAGAGATGCCGGCCAGCTCGGCAAGGTCCGCGCGGGA
>DATCIV010000192.1:0-3598 GCA_036507575.1 Candidatus Bipolaricaulota bacterium
TCCCGGAATATTTTCCCCTCGGGAAAGCGCGCGCCCAGCGGCATGGTCCGTTCGAGGAACGCCATGCCCTCCCGCACCATGGCGAAGGCGTTCATGTGCTCCTGTCTGTTGTCCACGATCTCCCCAGTAATCTCGGCGCCCCGGAATCGTCCCATCTTGAGGAGACATTGGGGATAGTCCGGCAGGAATCTCCTGCCGTAAAGCATGTGGGCGGCCTGCGTGAGGACGCCCGCCGCCCGCAGCCCCAGCCGGTCGAGAATTTCGCCGAGGTCGCGGCTGGTATCCGGCGAAATCCGATTCTGCTGAATGGCCAGCTCGCGCGTCCGCAGGATTTCTTTGCGGTCCAAGTCTTTCAACGTCAGCCCTTCGGCGGGGAGGTTTTCCCATCGGCGTTTGGCATGGCCGCGTTCGATGAGCAGGCGTTCGTACTTGGACTGCGGCATCCGGCGCGTCGTGCTGCTGACGCGTTCGTAGGCGTGGCCTTCATACATGAACGGCCGCATTTCCCGCCCGCCCTCGACAACGACGGTAATGACATCGCGGGCTGCCTTGACCTTGACGCGATGGATGAAAACGTGGGCGGGAGGCTCGAAGCGGTCTGCGGCTTGCGCAATATCGCGGAGCGTCTGATCGGCGACATCCTGCCCCTCGGCTTCTCCGTCCGGGCGGACGCCGAAGAGCACCATGCCACCCGAACCGTTGAGGAAGGCGCAGAGCGTCTGCATGCCCTCCTTGAGCTCACCGGTCGAGCGCTTGAATTCCAGGGTCGGGCCCTCTCGTTGCTTGAGAAGGCTGATAAGGCCCTTTGCGTTGGTGGGGGCTTTCGGGATCATATCTTGCCGTGGTCGGGGCGACTGGATTTGAACCAGCGACCTCATGGTCCCAAACCATGCGCGCTACCACTGCGCTACGCCCCGCAGGCTGCGAATTATACGCGATCCGCTTGCCACTTCCAAGGCCCAAGGCGTATACTTTTCTTGATGACACATACCGTTCTGGCCCGCTCTGGCCTGCTGTTGAGCATAATCCTGTTGTTTGGCTTTTCCACCCTCTCTTACCCTCACCAGGAACCGTCGCGGCTGCAAGGCGTGCTTTCCCAGCTGGCGCAAGCAGCCAGCCAAGGCCAATCGCTCGAGCCGCTCGCCCGCTCGCGCGGCGTCGCCGTAACCCAGGGGCGCGTTCAGGTGATCGTCGAAGCGCAGTCCGCATCAGCTATTCCTGCCATTCGCCTCGAGCTTGCATCCAGAGGAGCGCTGGACGTTTCGAGCTATCAGCTGTGGGTACAAGCCAAAGTCCCCTTGGATCAATTGATCAATCTGTCTAACGCCCGCGGCGTGCGGTACGTCCGCGTCCCATACGTGGCCAAACCGGCCTCGGTCATCAGCGAAGGCGTGTCGCTCATAGGGGCTCTGGAGTATCAGCGTTTAGGCCTGCAGGGCAACGGCGTAAAAATCGCCATCATCGACCTGGGATTCGAAGGGCTTGCCGAGGCGTTTGCCAATGGGGAACTGCCGGACAACATCGAGCAATACGACCTCACGAACACCGGCATGGGCGGCATTGCGCACGGCATGGCCGTGACCGAGATCGTCCACGACGTGGCGCCCGGTGCGACGCTGCTCTTGCTGAAAGTCGCCAACGAAGTGCAGCTGGGTCAGGCAGTGGAAGAGGCCCTCCGACGAGGCGCCAGGATCATCAACCACTCGGTGGTCTGGTTCAACACCGAGTATGGCGACGGCAGGGGCGGGGTATCTCAGGTGGCTGCCCAGGCGGTTGCGCGAGGCGTCGTCTGGGTGAATGCAGCTGGGAATACGGCTGTCCAGCATTGGAAGGGGCCCTATCGCGATCGGGACGATGACAGCTGGGTGGAGTTCGACCAATTCGGCAGCGAATCGCTTCCGCTTCAGGCCGATTCAGGCGAGTTCATCGAAGTGTTCATGAACTGGGACGCATGGCCGCAAACGGCGTATGATTACGATGTTTTCATAACTTACGACGCCAACCGCAACGGGCTTGCCGATGTAGGGGAGCCGTTCGTCACTTCTTCAGATGCGCAACGCGGCCTGGATCCGCCTCTCGAGGACGCAAGCATGTTCGCACCCTTTGCCGGCCAGTACCTCATTACCGTGTGGTACAAGGGGACGACGCTTCCCCCACCTCTTGAGATCTTCACCGGCGCGCAAACGCTGCGCACCCCGGTGCATCAGGGCAGCGTGCTCGCACCAGCCACCGCCGCCGGCGTGTTGGCCGTCGGCGCCGTCAACCGCGTGGACTGGGCCTCCGGCAAAATCCGATCGTTCAGCGCGCAAGGGCCGACGAGCGACGGGCGCATCAAGCCGGACGTCGTTGCGCCGGATGATGTGAGTAACTTCACCGCCTCCCGCTTTCCCCTGCAATTTGGCGTCGATGGGCGCTTCGTGGGCACATCGGCTTCGGCTCCCCACGTATCTGGAGCCATCGCGCTGCTGTTTGAAGAAACACCGGGCATGACGGCGTCTCAGGCGTTCCAGAAGATCACGCGCAACGCGCTGCCGCTGCCACCGGCAACGCCAAACAACGTCAACGGCTTCGGCAAAGTGCATCTCACGTTAACACCGGATGAGGGACTTGCAGTGCAGCTGTCGGACCTCGCAGTTTCGTCGTCGGTGGTGGAAGCAGGAAGCACGGTCACGATCTCGGTGAGGGTTCACAACCCCAACCAAAACGAAACCAGCGCCAGCATCCCCATGCTGATCGATGGACGGACGGTGGCCGTGCGCGAGGTCACGTTGGAGCCAGGCTCTTCGCAAGTGATCACCTTTCAGTGGCAGTTTGAGAATCTGGGAACGTACTCAGTGACGGTGGAAGCGCTGTCGCCGCTGAGCCTGCGCGTGGTGGAGGCGCTTGAGGTTGCATCAGTGATAATCTACCCACAAGGCAATCACGGGCTACGGGTGGAAGTGCAAGGTCAGGGCATCGAGAAGGTTCAAGTGGCCATCTATGACTTGGCGGGCCAACGCGTAATCCTTGCTGAAAGCGATGTGCTCTTTCACGTCATCCCCTTGTACACCGCTTCCGGCATTCCCTTGGCCAATGGGGTATATTTGTATCAAGTTACAGTGTTTGGCGCGACAAATTTAGAAAACCATGAAATTAAAAAGCTGCTCGTGCTCTTCTAAAGCTTGCCTATTCTTTCAGGCTAAGGTTATACTCTAGCGTGGGTTTCGATTCTTATTGGTTGGGTTATGTTTCGGCTTTCTCTGTTCAGCGGCTTCCAGCTTGAAGATCTTGCGGGCAATACAATTAAGCTGCGCACCCGCAAAGCGCAGTTGTTGTTTGCCTATTTGTGTTTATATCCTCGCATGGATCATTCCCGTGAGCGGTTGATTGATCTTTTTTGGCCTGAAATCCCTCTCGACAAAGCAGATAATAATCTAAGACAGGCTATTCACACCCTCAGGCCTGTCGTCGAAGCCGGGGATATCTCGCGCGGCTCGATTCTGATGGCCAAGCAAGGGCTGGTCAGGCTAGAGCTCCCGGAATCGGTCTCGTTTGATGTTCAACAGTTCGAACGAAAGCTGAAAGAAGGCCTGCGGCTCAGCGGAGAGGCTAAGGCCGT
>DATCIV010000193.1:0-4686 GCA_036507575.1 Candidatus Bipolaricaulota bacterium
TACTCAACTGCTTGTAGATTTTTCCCATGCAACATTCTCTCCCAAAAATGTTGCACTTGGTTTTTGAGCGCGCCCACCATTTAATAACTCAAGGTGCCTTTAGAGAGACCTGACAAATCGCCTGCTAACCCGTCTGTGTAGTAACCTGAGGCTCGCAGAGATAGTTTTACTGTGCCGGTGGCTGCTTACAGGGTAGACTGCTAACCCCTGGGTGTAGTAACTTTACAATCGCAAATAATATATACCACTACTATAACACTGTTGCGCTGATACCCCTGTTTCGTTGAAAAGTTTTTCCAAATCTCTGCCGCTTGGCGACCTTGTCTTCGTAACAGTGTTACGCTATTATGCCTCAAACAGAGGAGGGTGTGCAAGGATGGCAGCCGTTCCAGACGCCGCGTTGGAAAAGACCGCCACGCCGGCGGCGACAGCGACCCGACTGCTGAACCGCAACTTCGTCTTGTTGTGGCAAGGCCAGCTGGTGAGCCAGATCGGGGCGCAGGCGTTTTCCATCGCCATGATCTTTTGGATCAAGCAAGCCACCGGCTCCGCCTCCTTGATGGGATTGCTGCTCATGCTCTCGAGCCTGCCCGGCGTCATTTTGGGGCCGGTGGCCGGCACGTTTGCCGACCGCCACAGCCGACGGGCCATCATCATCGTGTGCGACGTGCTCAGCGGACTGGCGGTGCTGTCGCTGGTGGCCGTGATGTGGTGGTTGCCCGGCTTGCAGGAACTGAGCCTGGCGTGGTTGTTTGCCACCTCGGTTGCCGTCTCCGTGCTGGCCGCGTTCTTTCGACCGGCCATCTCGGCGGCGATTCCCGACCTGGTGCCGCTGGAAAAGGTGTCCGCAGCCAACGCCATGAACCAAGCCTCCGTGCAGGTGGCCACGCTCGTCGGCCAGGGGTTGGGAGGCGTGCTCTTTCGCTTGTTGGGAGCGCCGGTGCTGTTCCTGGCGGATGGGATCGCCTATTTGTTCTCGGCGTTCAGCGAGTTGTTCATCCGCATTCCACAGAAAATCCCCGAAAGAGGCGGTCACTGGAAAGAGCTGTTTTCGGCCTTCAAGCGCGACACGCTGGAGGGATTTCGATACGTGTGGCAGCGGCCCGGCATGAGGAACTTCTTCCTGGCGGTGGCGGTGCTGAACTTCTTCTCGATGCCCTTCATCGTGCTGCTGCCGTTTTACGTGGAGGACGTGCTGCGCGTCCAGTCGGACTGGTACGGGTATCTGCTGGCGGCCTTTGGCGGCGGCGCGCTGGCGGGCTACGCCCTGGCCGGGGTGCTGAAGCTGCCCGCGCGCGCCCGCAGCTGGGCCATCTTCGTCATGCTCATCGGCTTTGGCGTGGTGTTTGTGCTGCTGAGCCAGGTGCGCATGGCGCCCCTGGCGCTTGCGCTGATGGCAGGGGTGGGCGTCATGAGCGGGTTCATCAACATCAGCATCATGACGCTGATGCAGATCAGCACGCCCAGCGAGATCCGCGGTCGCGTGTTCGGCTTTCTGTCCACGCTGTCCGCGGGGCTGATCCCTCTGGGGATGGGGATCTCCGGGGTGGTGGCCGATTGGCTTGGCCAGGACATCCCCTTGATCTACGGGGTCTCGGGGCTGCTTGCCGCGGGCTTGTCCGCGTGGATCGCCATCCCGCGCGAGTTTCGCGCCTTTCTGGCCTACGAGCCTACCCAGCCCCCTATTGGATCGTGAACTCGGAGACCATGCCCTTGAGCGCGTGGGGCTGGCCGTCGCCTTCGGTGTCGGGCAAAAAACAGACCATCAGGTAGCGCCCGGGCGCAAGCGCTTGCGTGAACACCATGTTCATCGTCTCCCCCGTGTGCTGTAGCAGGATAAAGCCGATGTCCTCGATCCCCGGGGGCGGCTCCGGCGAGCGCAGGGCCTGCTGCACGTCGAGGCCCGCAGGCACCTTGACCAGCGCGACTTCGTGGGGTTGCTTGCCCACGTTCTCCACCCTGAACGCGATGTGGCCGCTGGTGATCAGCGCAGGGTCATAGACGAAGGCAAACTCCGTCAGCTTCAGGTCAACGACGGTCACCCCGGAGGGGATCGCGGGCACCAAGTGCTCTTCCCGATCGATCTTCCAGGCGCCGCTTTCTTTGATCAACGAGAACCGGCTTGGTTTGAGCAACAAGCCCTCGACGATCTGCGCTTCCGCCGTGGCCGACTCGCCGGTGACTTTTACGTTGGAGATCGCGCGAAAGACGTAGAGCTGGTCGCCGATGGACTCGCGCAGGAACTCCTTTGCCTCCGCGCGCGTCACGTCGAAGGCTTCTCTTAACCCTTTGTCGGTCCAGCCGGCGAGGTATTTTTCGGTGTCCTTGTTCTGCCAGGCGTCGGCGACGGCGCGCAGGGCGTCTTCCACTTCCCTGGCGTCGTTGTCGCTGATGCAGCCCCAGACGAGCAACGGCAGTGCAAGCGCCAGCAACAGGAGCAGCACATTGCGTTTCACTTGAATTCCCCCCCTTTGATCGGGCACTTCCGCCCGATCGTACTCACCATGCGCATGGTGCGCCAAGCCTCCAGAAGAGCGGTAGAGGCATTGGTTTTGTGAGTGGGCGGGCATGTAAAGCGGGTCTTACAGGCTTGCTCTGAGGGGCGGATCGGCGATTTTGAGCAGCTGTTTGCCAAAATTCTTGCCCTCGAACAGGCGCAGAAACGTCTTGGGGATGTTTTGAAAACCTTCCTGGATGTCTTCCTTGTGCTTGAGCTTGCCCTCTTTGATCCAGCGCGCGAGCGCCTGCAGCGCTTCCCCATATCGCAGGGCGTAGTCCATGATCAGAAAACCTTCCATGCGGCCGCGCTGAACCACCAGGTTGAGGTAGTTTTTCGGGCCCGGCGACGCGTGTTCTTCGTTGTAACGGAAGATCCCGCCGCACAACACGATGCGGCCTTTAGGTGCGAGCAGGGCAAGGCCGGCGTCCAACATCTCGCCGCCCACGTTGTCGAAGAAGAGGTTGATCCCTTGCGGGCAAAGTTCTTTTAGCCTGTGGAACACGCGCTCGGCCTTGTAGTCAATGGCGGCGTTGAAACCCGCTTCCCCCGTGAGCCAACCGCACTTGTGCGCGCCTCCCGCGATGCCGATGACGCGGCAGCCGTGAATTTTCGCCAGCTGCCCGACGATCGAGCCCGTCGCGCCCGCAGCGCCAGACACCACGACCGTCTCACCCGCCTGCGGGCGGCCCACGTCCAACAGCCCGAAATAGGCCGTCAAGCCGGTGGTGCCCAGCACGCTCAAGTGCAGCGCGAGCGGCAGGTTGGGTGCGACCTTGGCGGCGAGGGGTGTGTTTTCATCGCCTGCAACGGCGTACTCCTGCCAACCGAAAAAACCGCGCACGAAATCCCCCGGCTGGAAGTCCGCGTGGCGCGACGCCACCACCTGCCCCACCCCGGCGGCCCGCATCACGTCGCCGAGCTGAACGGGGGCAATGTAGCTGGGGCGATCCGCCATCCATCCGCGCATGGCGGGCTCGAAGGCGACGTAGAGGACGCGCACCAGGCACTGCCCCTCGCGCGGCGTGGGGATGGCTATTTCTCGCAGCGTAAAATCCGATTCCTTCACCATCCCTACAGGCCGTGCGGCAAGCGTCCATTGGCGGTTGACGTTATCGTTCATCAAGACCTCCTGAAAGAGACCTACAATTAACCTTTGAACCCTCGAATGGACGCCTTCCACCCTTCGTCGTGCTCGCCGGGGGCGAAGGGAAAGTAGTAGCTGACCCGGTCGAGCAGACCGCCGTGGTAGCGCGCCAGGACTTGCTGGGGCAACTTGGCCCAGCTGCCCCACAGCGCCAGGGTGTCCAGGATCTCGTCGCTGATCAGCTCGGGCATCTCTGCCCAGCGGGCCCTGGTTGCAAGCGCGCTCAATCGCTCGGCGACGGCGTCCCAGCCGTGCGTTTGGAACACCACGCCATAGGCCGGCGTGCTTGCGTAGAAGGCGATTTGCTGGCGCACGGACTGCTCGTACGCTTGCGCTTGATCTCGATCGTCGTTGGGGATGACGAAGACCGTGCTTGACAACGCAATCTCCTCCCGCGTGCGTCTGGCTTTTTGCAGCCCTTGCTGCACGTTGGGCAATACCAGTTCCTTGAGGTATTTCACCGAGTGAAACGGGTGCACGTGCACGCCCTGGCACAGCTGCCCGGCCAGCCGGCACATCCCCGCATTGACCGCCGCAAGGTAGATCGGGATCTGCCAGTGGTCGTGCGGCTCGGGGCTGAAGAACGGCGTCATCAGGTTGAATTTGTAAAACTCCCCTTGGAAATCCAGCTTCGTTCCGTGCTGCCAGCAGTCCCAAAAGGCGCGCAAAGAAAGGATCACCTCGCGCATGCGGTGCAGGGGGTGATCCCAGGGCGCGCCCAGGCGCCGCCGGTTGTGGCCCTTCACCTGCGTGCCCAACCCCAGGATGAAGCGACCCTGGGAGAAGCGGGCCAGGTCCCAGCTCATGTACGCCAGGATCGCGGGGCTGCGCGGAAAGGCCACGGCAATGCTGGTGCCCAGGCTCAACGTGCGGGTGTGCTCGGCGGCGAGCAGCAGCGGGAAGAAGGCGTCGTGCGCGGTCTCGGAGGTCCAGATGCCGTCGAAGCCCAGCGCCTGCGCCGCGCGGGCCAGCGGCGGGATGGTTTCCAATTGGTGGGTCAGCAAGGTGGTGTCGAATTTCATCGCGGGCTCCAAGCCGGGCT
>DATCIV010000194.1:0-2415 GCA_036507575.1 Candidatus Bipolaricaulota bacterium
ACACATGAGCAAAGCTTTCAGGAGGAACCAGAGTGCCAATTTTGATGTTTTTCGTCGCGTTGTGGCTGACGTTCGGGGGCGCGTGCGCCCAAGCCCAGGAAGTGCAGGGCGCGCGCTATGACATCGCAGCCTCACTCGACGTCCAGTCCCATACGCTGTCCGCCGTGCAAACGGCTTCCTATCCCAACGACGGCCAGGTCGCCCTCAACTCACTGTACTTCCTGCTGGCCCCCAACACCGAGCGCCAACCCAATCCCCACTTGAGCCCGTTGCTCACGGACTCAAGCTACGAGCGCGGATTCGACCCCTCCTGGCTCGACGTCGTCGCCGTGCGCGAGGAATCGGGACAAACGCTCTCCTGGTCCTACGAAACCGGCCCTCAGGTGTTTCAAACCTATTCGCTGGAGCAAAACCTGCTGCGCGTGGAGCTGCCCCAGCCGCTTGCCCCCGGCCAAAGCGCCGTGATCGTGATCGAGTTTGCGACCAAGTTCCCTCGAACGCTTGGCCCGGACCAGAGCGTCCACCAAGACCTGTACGTCTGGCGCTTTGCCTGGAACCCGGTGGCCATCCCCGCCTCCGAGCTGATCGACGGGCAATACCTCAGCGCTCAGCGCCCGTACTATCGCCAGATCTACCCTACCGCCCTGTACGAGCTGACCTTGACCGTGCCCAAGGAGTACGCGGTAGCATCGGGGATGGACCTGCAAGAGCCACTTGCCCAGGACGAGGGCGCGGGGACCCAAACCCTGCACTTGAAGAGCGAGGTGCCGGTCCGATCCGTGGCGCTTGCCATCGGCAAAACATTGCGAAGTTACACCCTGGATCACCCGCAGTTCCCCATTTCCGTGTACTTCCTCCCCGGCCAAGAGGCCGCCGCTCGCCAGCTGGCCACCTATGCGCTGGAGACGCTGCAGGCTTACAGCGTCCGCTGGGGCCAGTACGGCTACAAGCGGCTGACCATCGTCTCCTCTTGGATGAGCGGCTGGTTCGGCATGGCGGCCGACGGCTTCATCGTGCTGGGCAACAGCGCCTTTGCCGAAAAGGACTTGACCGCCGCCGGCATGGCCGACCGCCTGCTCGAGTACCTGCTTGCCCACGAGATCGCGCACCAATGGTGGGGCATCGGCATAGGCACGGACTTCAACGCCGAAAACTTCCTGTCCGAGGCGTTCGCCGAGTACCTGTCCATCACCCATTTCGAGGACAAACACGGCGCACAAGGCTCCAACCTGATCCAACTGGAACGCGAAGGGCTTGTGGAAGGCCTGGTCCAGTCGCAGTTCGGGTTCTTCAACCTGCGCCAGCACTTCAGCGAGCTGCCCTATCTGAGTCTGCTGCGCAACCGCTTTGACGAAGCCCTGGTCAAGCCCCAGCGCGACGTGGAGTTTTTTAACGACTCCTCCACGCGCATCTACAAGAAGGGGTATATGGTCCTGCGCGCCCTGGCCGGCTTGATCGGCTCGGAAACCATGGACCAGCTGCTGCTGCAGGCGCATCAGAAGTTCAACCATCGCCTGCTGGACAGTGCGACGTTCCAGGCGCTCGCCGAGGAGGCGTCCGGCCGGGATCTGGATCGCTTCTTCCAGGATTGGGTCTACGGGGACGCGTCCCTGGACTATTTCATCCAGGAGGTGCACACCGAGCAGACGGCGGATGATCAATTTAAAACCGAGGTCACCTTGGGGCATCAGGGCCGCGGACTCCTGCCGACGGAGGTGGTGGTGTGGGCCCACGGCGGCGAGAAGGTCAGGCAAGTCTGGAACCCTGAAAGCGACCCTGCCGTGCTCACCTTCGTCACGGGAAGACCGCCCCGCGAGGTGCAGGTGGACCCCGACAGCTGGACGCCGGACGCCAAACGGCTCAACAACTACTACCCCACCCGGCTGCGCATCATCCCCGACGGCGCCGTGGACGTGCCGTTGGACGCCTACCTTATCCGGCTTAACCCGCTCAACCGCACGGTGGAGGGGGGCTTTGTGCTGGACTATCGCTGGCTGCTGGGCGACGGCTTGCTGGCCTTTGCCGTCAACCAGGGGCGCGGCAACACGCTGGACGGCACGCTGCTGCTGGGCGAACAGATCCTGGCCGAACTGGGGTGGAATCTGACGGGCTACGAGCACCCCGAGCTGGGCTACCTGGGCACGTACTGGGAGCCCGCCCACCGCTTGCGCCTGTCCCTGTCGCGACGCCTGGACGGGGAGGCGCCCGTGAACTTCGCCGGGCTGCGCTATGCGTTCAGCCGGGCGCTCACCGGCCGTTACCTCTATCAAGTCAACGCCATCGGCGACCCGTTCTCCTTCGGCCAGGTGAGCGTGGCCGCGCTAACGCAGACGCTGCTGTGGCCCCACGTCACCCTAGAACTTCAGGCCCAAGTAGGCTACAGCCTGGGAGCACTGCCCCAGTTTTTGAACTTCA
>DATCIV010000195.1:0-2035 GCA_036507575.1 Candidatus Bipolaricaulota bacterium
CAGGATCACGCCGCTGAAGGTCGCCGCGTAGTCCAATACCCCGCCCCGGCGCCAGGCGATCACCTTCCCCAGCCGAAACCCCACCAGGTAGTAAACGATCGTAGCGATCAGGAACAGCAGCACCGTGCGCGGCAAGCGCTCCATGATGATGTTCCACACCGGCGTCGGGTAGTTCGAAAACGAAAGCCCCAGGTTCAACTGGGCGAAATTGACCAAATATTGGAAATACTGCTCGTACAATGGTTTGTCCAACCCCAGGCGCACCCGCAGGGCCTCGCGCGCTTCCGGGGGGATCTTGGGGTCCTGAATGTACAACTGGGTGATGTCTCCCGGCTGCGCCCACAGCAAGATGTAGACGACGGTCATGAAGATCCATAGCGTCAGGAAGATCTGCAAAACGCGTTTGATCAGGTATTTTTTCATCTTGCCTGCTCCTTAACTCGATGCCTTCAGGGATTGGAAAAGGGCGCCAAGGGAGCGGCCGATTGGCCGCCCCCTTGGTCCCATGTCCTCATGTCAAAGCCGAGAAAAGCTTATTGAGCCGCCTTTCTCACCAAGTCGCGATACCCCTGACCGCTCTCCAGACCGCCGTACAAGGGCAAGTCTTCAAGCCCCTGCCAGTTGACGCGGTCCACGCGATAGGCGTCGTTCTGCGCAGAGAAGTGCGTGGGGATGTAGCCCACGCTGTCGAAGATCAGCGACTGCAGCTGCTTGTTCTGCGTAACCGCCGCCTCCAGGTCGGTCTCAGCCAGGAAGGCGTTGGCCAACTGGTCGTAGGACTCCTGGCAGCCGTTGAGCGCATTCTCGCGCGAGCTGCACACGCCGCCCTGGGCTGCGTTGCCGCCCAAGGTCGTGTTGCTGGATTCGAAGAAGTCCCAGACGTAGTCGGGGAAGCTGCCGATGCTCCAGCCCAGCTGCCACATGTCGAAGTCCTGTTGGTCGAACACCAGCGTCACGATGTTGTTGAAGCCGGCAGGCACGTCGCGCACCGGGACGCCCAGCTTGTTCATGCGGTCCACGATGTGCAGGCCGAAGATGTTGCGGTTGTTGTCGTAGGCCGCGTTGGGGTGCAGCAACTCCAGTTGCGGAATCGCGCCGCCGTCCGGATCCGTGGTCAAGGTGCCGCTGTCGTCGAACTTGAAGCCCGCGCCCTCCAAGATGGAGCGCGCCTTGGCAAGCCGGTCGGCTTCGCTCAAGCCCACGCAGGCGACGTCGCTTTGGGCTGCGTTCAGACCCTGGTAGAACAACTGGTTTCCGGGGGGCACGACGCCGGGCGCGGGCACGACCAGGCCGCTGAGCAGCTGGTCGGACACGAACTCCTTGTCGATCACGCAGCGCACGGCTTGGCGGAACTCCAGGAAGTTGAACGGGGCCTTGCGCATGTTGAAGGCCATGTAGAAGAAACCTGACGCGTTGTTGGTTATGACCCTGACGCCCTGCGTGCTGTTCAGTTGATCCAGCGTCGCCTTGCCGTATCCCAGCGGATTGTAGTGGTAATCCACGTCACCGTTGATCACGGCCAGGGCCGCAGCGGCCTGGTTGCCGAAGATGTTGTAGATCACGCCGTCCACCGTGGGACCCGTGGTGTACTCCAAGGCCACGGAGCCGCTGGTGTCGCCGAAGGAGCGGGCGGTGCCGTCGGGCAGCACTTCAGAGTAACCGCCGGTGCTGTATTCCTTGGCCACCGTGCCCTCAAACGAGTAGTTGGGGTTCTTGGCGATCTCGGCAAATGCGCCGGGTTCCCAGCGGTTGAACGCAAAGCCGCCGGCGGTGGGCTCATCGGCGGTGTTGAAACCGCTCAAGGTCACCACGGGGTCGGCCGAGGCAAACGCCTGATCAAACCGCGATTGCCAGTAGTGGCTGGGGAAGATCCACGCTTGCAGGATGCCAAACTCCCAGCGTGCCAAACCGGGGCGCTGCTTCATGAAGAACTTGACCGTGTGGGCATCCACCGCATCGACGTGATCGATGAAGGCGTCATCGTAGATCCCGGGGTAGCCGCCGCCCAGCTCCAACGCCAGGGAGTTGCCCGATT
>DATCIV010000196.1:0-3227 GCA_036507575.1 Candidatus Bipolaricaulota bacterium
AGCCCCTGGTGGCGCCTCGCGGCGGCAAGGTGTTCATTGACGCCCAGCGCATGTTGATCATCGATCCTGCCGCCGAAGCGAAGCTGTTGCCGCTGACCGAAGGGGTGGCCCCCGTGAAGCAGGTCGGGGAACGCGTGAACGTTGGGGAGCTGCTGTTGACCGTCTTGTCCCCCGAATCGGGGGCGCTGGCGACCGTAGACAACGTGGAGGCGCTTGACGAGGAAACCGTGGCTGTCAGTTACCGGTTTGAAACGGCGCTCACCTTGATCAACACCCCCCTGGTTCGCGCAGGCGACAAAGTTCGCCAAGGCGATTTAATCTCCAAGGGCGTGATTTCGCCCCATGTATTGCTCAAAGAGGCGGGCGTCAGGGCGACCCGCGAGTACTTGCTGGTGGAGATCCACAAGGTCTACAAGAGCCAGGGCGTGGACATCAACGACAAGCACATTGAGCTGGTCATTCGACAGATGCTCAACAACGTGAGCATCGAAGATGCGGGCGATTCGCCCTTCACGCCCAACCAAATCGTCCCGCTGGGCGAGTTTCGCAAAGCGACACAGCAGCTGGTGGAAGAAAACCAGCAGATCAGGGTGCAGAAGGTGACGGTCTTGGGCGCCACATTGGCCGAGAACCTGGTTGATTTGCAGGACAATGCCATCGGGCACAAGGGACAGATGGTCGATCAGGAGGCGCTTGAGGGATGGATCGGGCAGGGGGTGGAGGAAGTGGTCGTACAACGGGTGGAGGGCCCAGCGGCGGTGCGCGTGGTAGAGAAGAAGCTGCCCAAGGGCGAGCGCATCTTGTTGCGCATCTCCAAAGCCGCCTTGGAGAGCAAGAGCTGGTTGAGCGCCGCCTCCTTCCAACGCACGACCATGGTGCTTGACCAAGCGGCGATGAAGGGCGCCTATGACAATCTGGAGAGCTTGAAGGCCAACGTGATCATCAGCAGCCTGATCCCTGCGGGCACGGGTTTTGCCTCGCGTCGCGCGCAGCGGCAGCAGACGCCGGACGCGCCACCGCCGCAGCCGGAAGCGGCGCTTGTCTGAAGGCATGGGGAGGCTCGCTTGACAGGGGGGCAACGGGTTTCTATAATACCGTGCTCAGCGAGTTGCCCATCAGTCGCGGTTTCCCCAGCTTTATGTGTTGATTCAAACGAAACATACTGAGGAGCGATATGCCCACGGTGAATCAGTTGATACGAAAAGGCCGTAGGAGCGCGAGCAAGAAGAGCAAGGCCCCCGCGCTCGGCAACAGCCCGCAACGACGCGGGGTGTGCACGCGCGTGTTTACGCGCACGCCCAAGAAACCGAATTCCGCGCTGCGCAAGGTGGCGCGCGTGCGCCTGAGCAACGGGTACACGGTCACGGCCTACATCGGAGGAGAAGGGCACAATCTGCAGGAACACTCCATGGTGCTCGTGCGCGGAGGGCGCGTGCCCGACCTACCGGGCGTGCGCTACCACATTGTGCGCGGCTCCCTGGATTCGGCCGGGGTCGACGGCCGCAAGCGGGGGCGCAGCAAGTACGGAGCCAAACGGGCTTCATAAGGAGCATGGATGCAGGTAGGGAAGATGATCCCCGGCCGGGACGTGCCGGTTGACGCGCTTTACAGCGACAAGCTGATCGAGAAGCTGGTCAACTACGTGATGCACAAGGGCAAGAAGTCCGTGGCGCGCCGGGTGGTGTATGAAGCGTTCGAGCTGGTGAAGCAGAAAACCGGAGAAAACCCGGCCGAGGTGTTTCACAAGGCCATGAAGAAGCTGGCGCCGGCGCTGGAGACGCGCAGTCGTCGCGTGGGCGGTTCCAGCTATCAGGTGCCTTATGAGGTTCCCGACGACCGCCAGAGGACCTTGGCGCTGCGCTGGTTGTTGATGGGGGCTCGGGGACGCTCAGAGCGGTCCATGAGCCAGCGGCTTGCGGCCGAGATCCTGGACGCTTGCAACGAACAGGGCAAGGCGTTCGAGAAGCGGCAGGATACTCATCGCATGGCGGAAGCCAACCGCCCGTTTGCGCATTATCGCTGGTAGCAGGTCGCATCCCGGCTCGTAGCTCGCAGATGCCCGCGGCGTAGCGGGCAGTCGTTGTTTTGAAGAAACACCGCAAGCGCACAGGAGTCATTGATGTCCACGACCGTTTCAAAAAAATCGGCCTCCAAGCTCGAACGTCTGCGCAATATGGGTTTTGTCGCCCACATTGACGCGGGCAAGACCACGACCACCGAGCGCGTGCTGTTTTACGCAGGCCGCACCCACCGGCTGGGGGACGTCGATGCCGGCACCACCGAAATGGACTGGATGGAAGAAGAGAAGCAGCGCGGCATCACCATCACCTCCGCCGCAACCACCTGCCTGTGGCGCAACCACCAGATCAACATCATCGATACGCCGGGACACGTCGATTTCACCGCCGAGGTCGAGCGCTCGTTGCGCGTGCTGGATGGCGTGGTCACCATCTTCTCCGCCGTGGAAGGCGTGGAGCCGCAGTCGGAGAAGGTGTGGCGACAAGCCGATCGATACCACATCCCACGGGTGGCCTTTATCAACAAGCTGGATCGCACGGGCGCCAACGTCGAGCGCGCGATGCAGTCCATCAAGGAGCGCCTTGGCGCCGTCACCTTGCCCATCCAGTTCCCCTACGGCGAAGGGGAAGATTTCAAAGGCATTATCGACTTGCTGACGATGCAGTTGATGGTTTGGAACGAAGCGGATAAGGGCATGACCTTTCAGACCACGGAGCTGCCCAAGGACGCCGTCGAACTGGCCCAAGTGCAGCGAGAGGGTCTGATGGAGCATTTGGCCGAGGTGGACGACGAGTTGATGTTGAAGTTTCTCAACGGCGACGGCATCCCCGTAGAGCAGATCAAGCGCGCTCTGCGACTTGCCTGCATCAAGAAGCGGTACGTGCCCATGGTGATGGGCTCCTCGCTCAAGAACATCGGGGTGCAGCTTCTGCTCGATGCCATCGTGGATTACCTGCCTTCGCCGCTGGACGTTCCCCCCATCGAGGGCACGTGGGTGGATGACTTGTCCGACGGCAAGGGCGTGGAACACGCTGATGAACGGCGCGTGCGCCGGGCGGACGTCGCAGAGCCTTTGTCAGCGCTGGCCTTCAAGGTGGTCAACGACGAGTTCATGGGGCGGCTGGTCTACACCCGCGTTTACTCCGGGTTCCTGGAAAAGGGCTCGTACGTGTTCAACTCCTCCAAGGCCAAGCAAGAGCGCGTGGCCC
>DATCIV010000197.1:0-2745 GCA_036507575.1 Candidatus Bipolaricaulota bacterium
TCTGGTGTTCACCGCCGACAAGTGCGGCCCCGGGGCGTACAACTTCCCGCTGTGGGCCGTGTTCACCAGCCCCCTGTACTGCGCCGGACTGATGCTGCCGTATATGAAGGTGGGGTTTCGCTTCACCATCATCGACATGGAGCACGTGGGCGCGGACAGAGTCATCGAGTTGGATGCGCCCGAGCAGCACCTGGACCTGGCCATCCTGCTGCGCGATGAGAACCGCTTCGGCATTCAGGCCATCCACTCGCGCAAATACCCGGCCCAGCAGGTGGTGTCGGTCTCCACGGACCGCCTGCACACCATCGCCGGCGAGTACAAGGGAAAGGACGACCCTGTCGCCATCGTGCGCTCGCAAGGGATCTTCCCGGCGCCCGAAGAGCTGTTGATGCCGTACGTCACGGCGCATTATGTGGCCGGAGACGCGCGCGGCAGCCACCACATGCCCCTCATGCCGGTGGCGATCAACACGCCGGTGACGGGGCCGTATTGTTTGCCCTTGGTCGCATGCATGGCGTACTCCGTCACGCAAGATGGAAAACTGTCGGAAGGGGTGGACATATTCGGCAACGTGGTCTGGGATGCTGCGCGCTTGAAGGCGCAGCGCAAAGCCGAGGAGTTGCGCCAGCAAGGGTTTGTCGGTCCGGCCATGCTGCCCATCCAAGAGCTGGAGTACAGCGCGTTTCGCGCGTCGCTTGCCGAACTGGACGCAAAGTTCAAGGTGAAGAAGTAGCCGATGCCAGGGTGAGGGATTGCAAATGCAGGAGGCGGCAAGAGCCCGCCCCCTGCGCTGGGGTCACACCACGAAATTGACCAGCTTCTCCGGCACCACGATGGTCTTTTTGGGCTTGCGGCCTTCCAAACGGCGCTGGATGCCTTCAAGCGCGAGCGCGCGCTTCTCCAATGCCGCCTTGTCCGTGGCCGTCTTGGCGTCCACCGTCATGCGCTCGCGCACCGCGCCGTTGATCTGCACCACGATCTCCTTAGAATCTTCCTTGAGCGCTTTGGGGTCCACTGCAGGCCAGGACGCTTTCAGCACCGAGTCCGGGTGTCCCAACACCTCTTGCCACAGCTCTTCGCCGATGAAGGGACAGATCGGAGCCAGCATCAGCACAAGGCTCTCGATGGTCTGGCCGACCAAAGCGCCGTGGTGATGCGGCCCAGTGCCGTTTGCGGTTCGGCCTTCCACGTACTCGTACAGTGCGTTGGTCAGCTCCATCAACGCGCTGACGGCGGTGTTGAAGTGGAACCCCGTGAAGTCGCCGGTGACGGCCTGGATCGTGCCGTGCAGTTTGTTCCACAGCGCCTTCTCCGCAAGTCCGAAGCGTCCGGTGTCCGGCCTTGCCCCGCGCCCGGCCTGGATCGCATCCACGTGCTCGACGACCAGGGTCCACACGCGCTTCAAGAAGCGGTAAGAGCCGCGCACGCCTTCGGCCGTCCACTCGATGTCGCGCTCGGGCGGCCCCATGAACAGGGTGTAGAGCCTTTCGCTGTCCGCTCCGAATTGCCCGATGATGGCATCCGGCGGGATGACGTTCTTCTTGGACTTGCTCATCTTGGCGATCTCGGAGTGCAGGGGCTGGCCGCACTGTGAGCAGGTCTCTGCTTCGGTCACGTCTTCCAGCCGCTGCCAGCCGTGCGTCTTGCAGCGGTAGGCCTTGTGCGTGATCATGCCCTGCGTGAACAGCCGTGCGAAGGGCTCGTCGAAATCGATCAATCCCATGTCGCGCAGCGCCTTGGTCACGAAGCGCGAGTAGAGCAAGTGCAGGATGGCGTGCTCGATGCCGCCTACGTATTGATCCACCGGCAGCCAGCGATTGGCGATCCTGGAATCGAAGATCCTTCCATCGTCGCGCGGCGAGATGTAGCGCAGGTAATACCAAGAGGAGTCCACGAACGTGTCCATCGTGTCCGTGTCGCGCTTGGCCTTGCCGCCGCATTGGGGACATGTGGTCTCGTAAAAGGCTGGGATCTCGGCCAACCCCTTCTTGCCAAGAAATTTCACATCGGGGAGCTCGACCGGCAGGTCCTTTTCCGGCACGGGTACGATCCCGCACTTGTCGCAGTGAATCATGGGAATGGGCGTGCCCCAGTAGCGCTGGCGCGAGATCAGCCAGTCGCGCAATCGAAACGTGACCTGACCCTGACCCAAACCGTGCTTGTCCAAGTGGTCGATGAACTTGAGGATCGTGGCCTCGCCCGCGGGCTGACCGTTGAAGGGGTCGGAATTGATCATGATGCCTTCTTTGGCCTCGTAAGCCGCCTGCATCGTAGGCCCATCCAAGGGCTCGTCGGGACGTTGGATGACGGGAATCACGGGCAAGTCGTGCGTGCGGGCGAACGCGAAATCCCGCTCGTCATGGGCCGGCACGGCCATGATGGCGCCGGTGCCGTAACCCATCAACACGTAATCGGAAACCCAAATGGGGATGCGCGCCTTGCTGAGCGGATTGATCGCGTGCGCGCCCGTCAAGACGCCCGTCTTCTCCCGATCCGCGGCCGCGCGCTTGATCTCGCTTTGACCGATCGCGTCCTTCACGTACGACTGGACGGCATCGCGCTGCGTGGCTGAGGTGATGGCGTCCACCAGCGGATGCTCCGGCGCGATCACCATGAACGTGGCTCCAAACACGGTGTCGGGCCGGGTGGTGAATACCTCCAACGCCTCAGACCTGCCGTCGATGGGGAAGCGAATCGAGGCCCCTTCGCTGCGGCCGATCCAATTGCGCTGCATGAGCTTGACGC